>DAMDKH010000135.1:0-5634 GCA_032099965.1 Microbacterium sp. | reverse complement strand
GACCGCGGGGCGCGCAGGCGGCGCCGCACGCCCGCGCCCAGCAGCACGTCGTCGCCGATCCCCAGGCTCCGCGCCGCCGATTCGCCGGTGAGGTTGAAGGCGAGGCCGGCGATCACCACGGCGATGCCCGGTGCGAGGGCGGCGAGCGGATTCGTGTAGATGCCGCGGACGCCGTCCATCATCAGGCGTCCCCAGTCGTACTCGGGCGGTTGCACGCCGAGGCCGAGGAACGAGAGCCCGGCGAAGGCGAGCAGTGCCCCGCCCGCGCCCACGGTGGCGTTGACGATGAGCGGTTCGCCGATGTTCGGCAGCACGTGGCGCAGGAGCACCCGTAGCCGGCCCACCCCGCCCACCCGGGCGGCGGAGATGAAGTCCCTGGCCTCGATGCCGGCGATGAGGTTCTGGCACAGGCGCGCGAACGACGGCGCCCCGGCGAGTCCGATGGCGAACACCGCGGCGGTGGCGGTGCTGCCGAAGATCGCCGCGAAGAACAGGGCGAGCAGCAGGCCGGGGAAGGCGACGGCGATGCCCGTGAACCACGTCACCGCCCGACCGAGCACGCGGCCGAGCAGCAGCGGGGCGACCCCGAGGATGAGCCCGGCGGTCACGGCCACCGCGGTCGCGAGCAGAGCCAGCGCCACGGAGAGCCGGGTGGCGACGAGCGTGCGCAGCAGCAGATCGCGGCCGAGGTTGTCCGTGCCGACCGGATGCTCCGCCGAAGGGCCGGCGAGCAGGTCGCCGGTGTCCTTCACGTCGGCCTGCGCGCCCCAGAGCAGAGGTGCCACGACGGCGGTGAGCACCACCAGGGCGAGGAGCACGAGCGCGGTCGCGCCGAGCGGGCTGCGGAGCATGGTCCGAAGAGTGCGCATCATCCCTCCGCCACGGTCGACTGCGGATCGAGCACGGCGAGTGCCGCATCGACGACGGTGTTGACCAGCAGCACGCCGACGCCGTAGACGAGCACCGTGCCCTGCACGAGGGGGTAGTCCTTCGTCTGGATCGAGCCGACGATCGTGCTGCCGAGCCCCGGCCAGGCGAACACGGTCTCCACGAGCACCGTCCCGGCGACGAGTCCGCTGAGCAGCAGACCTCCGAGAGTGAGCGAGGCGGTCACCGCGTTCGGCAGCACATGACGCAGGTTGATGCGGCGTGCGCGCAGGCGCTTCGACTGCGCCGTGCGCACGAAGTCGGTCTCGAGCACCGTCAGCACCTCGATGCGCAGGATGCGGGCGAGCACCGCCGCCGGCCCCAGCGCGAGCGCCAGCACCGGCAGGATGTACGACAGCGGCCCTTCGCGTCCGGCGACGGGCAACCATCCGAGCTGCACGCCGAACACCGACACCAGCGCCACCGCGAGCAGGAACTCGGGGATGGAGCCGAGCAGCACGCTCGACGCGCTGAAGCCCAGTTCGAGGCCGCGCGCCCGTCCCCGCTGCGTCGCGATCGCGACCCAGACGCCCACCGGGATCGCGATGAGCACCGCCACGAGGAACGCGAGCACGGCGAGCGCGACGGTCGCCGGCAGGCGTTGGGCGATGATCTGCGAGACCGGCAGCTGCGACTGGATCGAGACCCCGAGATCGCCCGTGAACACGCCCTGGATGTAGTGCAGGTACTGCTGCCAGATCGGATCGTTGAGGCCCAGACTCTCGCGGCGCGCCTCGACGACCTGGGCCGAGGCGTTGGGTCCCATCGCGGCGCGGATCGGATCGCCCGGCACGAGATGGATCATCAGGAACGACGCCGTGATCAGCACCCACAGCGACACGAGCAGGCGGCCGGTGCGGCGGAGGACGAACCGCGGCCAGCGGTTGTCGCCGACGCGCGCGTCGTCCTCCGCGAGGCGGGTGGCCATGGTCGTCATCAGGATGCTCTCCGGGGTCGGGGACGGATGCCGGGGTCAGCCGCGCAGGCGGATGGAGGTGGGGGCGATGTTGCCGAGCCATTCGAACTCGGCGCCGCTGCCGAACATGTAGACCGTCGTGTTGGCGAACGGCACGAGGTCGGCCGCCTCGAACAGCGCCGTCTCGGCCTGCTGCCACGCGGGGCATCCGTCGCTGCCGGGCTGCTGCACGGCCTCGCTGATCGCCGCGTCGTAATCGGCGTTCGAGATGTGCGAGAAGTTGGTGCCCTCCGGCGGCACGGTGCCGCTGACGAATCCGACCATCTGGTCGGGGCTGTTCACGCTCACCGTCACCCAGGAGATGTCCCAGGCGCCGGTGCCGAACAGGGCGTCGAGCAGCACGGTCTCGTCCTGCTGCTTGCCGTCGACCTGCACGCCGATCTCCTGCCAGGCCTCCATCGCGAGCTCGGCCGCGGCGGCCGCCGCCGCTCCGATGCTGCTGTCGTAGAGGAACGTGAGGCTGAGCTTCGTGCCGTCCTTCTCACGCACGCCGTCGGCGCCACGCACCCATCCGGCGTCGTCGAGCAGCGTGTTCGCCGCGTCGACGTCGAACTCGGGCACCGCGCCGGACACCGCGTCGTAGGTGCATCCGACGGGCGCCACGGTCGCGAGTGCCGTCGCCGGTCCGCCCTTGCCCGCGGTGATGACCCCGGCGAGCTCCTCCAGGTCGACGGCCTGGGTGAGCGCCCGCCGCACGGCGGGATCGCTCGTGGGGTGTCCGTCCGCGTGGTTGTACCACTGTTCGCCGGCGACCGCCGTGGACTCCTGCGAGAAGAGGTCGGCGCCGAGCGCGCGGTCCGCGTCCGGTCCCGTGAGCTGCGCGGCGTTGGCCTCGCCCGAGAGCAGGAGGTTCGCGGCGGTGGTGCCGTCCGAGACGATGCGCACGTTCACCGTCGCGGGGATGCCCGACTCGTCGGTCGTGGCGCCGTCGGGTCCCCAGGCGTAGCCCTCGCGCACCTCGAACGTGTAGTGATCGTTGGGCACCGCCTCGGTGAGCACGTACGGTCCGGTGCCGTTCGACTGCGAGGCGAGGAGGGAACGGTCCTCCAGGCCCGCCGCGCACACCATGGGCAGACCGGAGAGCCCGAGCATGAGGAACGGTGCGGGCTCGCTGAGGGTCATCGTGATCGTGTCGCCCTCGGCCACGGTGCTGACGCCCGCCGGCAGGAAGGCCCCGAGGAAGGCGCTCTGGTTGGCCGGGTCGGAGATCCAGTTGAGGTTGTCCGCGGCGGTCTGCGCGGTGAAGTCCGTCCCGTCGCTGCAGGTGATCCCCTCGTTGAGGGTGAGCGTGGCGGTGGTGCCGTCGACCGTCCAGTCCGCGGCCAGCTGCGGGAGGATCGTCCCGTCGCCGTCGACGCTCACCAGGCTGTCGTAGGCGTACTTGCTGAGGTCGAACAGGGCGCTGCCCGCCGACATCTGCGGATCGAGGTTGCCGGGATCCGTGTCGAGGATCTGGGTGAACGTGCCACCGTCGACCGTGCCGCCGCCTCCCCCGTCGGAACCGCAGCCGACGAGCACGAGAGCGAGGGCGGTCACACCGGTCAGGGCGCCGGCCACAGAGCGATTCGGGGTCATTCTTCCTCCTGGGCGATGAGAGTTCGGGTCCTGCCTGCCGTGCGGTGGAGCGGTCGTGCGGTGGATCTCGGGGTTCTCGGGGGTCTCGGGGGTCTCGGCGACGCGGATCAGCGGGCGCGGGCGATGGCGCGCCCCACGTGCAGGTACGCGGGGCGGCCGTCCCCGTCCGGCGAGAGGAACGCCAGCACCACGTGCATCCCCTCCAGCGGGTCGCGCATGATGAGCGCGTCCGATCCGTAGGCGACGAGTTCGCTGCGGGATGCCTCGCCGCCGAGTTCGGCGAGCGACGGCGCGGGACGCTGCTCGAGCCAGAGCCGGCCCTCGTCGTCCTGCAGCACCTCCATCTCGACGGTCGAGTTGGCGAAGACGCCGAGGAAGGGGCCGATCTCCACGTCCGGGTCATCCGTCGGCGGCACCGGCTGGTCGGGGAGTCCCGCGCCGGCGGGTCGGCGATGTCGTGGAACAGCCCCATGGCGTCGCCGCCGTTGGTGAGCATCCCGACCGCGACCCCCGCCTCGGGGACGATCCGGAGGAACGACGACTGCCCGACCGTGTTGCCGTCGTGCCCATAGCGCACGGCGTCGCCCACGCGGTCCATCTCCCAGCCGAGTCCCCAGGCCGAGCCCATGGCGGCCAGTCGCGGCACGTCGACCACCGGGGTGCGCATGGCGTCGACCGACGCCTCCGACAGCACCCGCTCCCCGCCGGGGGCGACGCCGCCGGCGATCTGCATCCGCGCGAAGCCGGCGAGGTCGCGCGCGGTCATCGCGAGCATCGACCCCGCGGGCGCGTTCGACGGGGCCATGGCCCACAGCGGCGCGGGGGTCGCGACTCCCGCGTCGTCCGCCCCGAGGTGCCCGACCGCCACCCGGTGCAGGATCGCTTCGTAGGGGCTGGGCGACACCCGTTCGAGACCGAGCGGCTGCACGATGCGCTCCATGAGCGCCTGCGTCCAGGTCGTCTCCCGCAGGCGCTCCACCAGGCGGCCGAGCACGACGTACCCCGCGTTGTTGTAGGAGAACATCGCCCCGGGGGCGAAGATCTGGGGCAGTTCGGCGAGCAGCGCCACGTACTTCTCGATCGCGTCGTCACCCCGGCCGGTGTCGGTGAAGACGTCGCCCTCGAAACCGGCCTGGTGGCTGAGCAGCTGGCGCACGGTGATTGCCGCCGCTGCCGCGTCGTCGGCCACGCGGAACTCGGGGAGGTACGTGCGGATCGGCTGATCGAGGTCGACGAGTCCGTCGTCGACGAGCTGCATCACGAGCGTGGCCGTCCACACCTTCGTGATCGACCCGATCTGGAAGACGGCGTCGGCCGTCGCCTCCACCCCGGTGGCGGTGCTGAGCACGCCGGTCGCATGGTCGACGATCTGGCCGTCGACGAGCACGGCCACCGCGGCGGCCGGCACTCCGCGGGCCGCCGCCCGGGGCGCGAGCGTGTCGCGCACGAACTCGATGACCTCGTCGGGGCTCTTCATGCGTTCACCCTAGGCACCGCCGTCCCCTCGTCCTCTGGTGCATCCCGACAGGATGTTCGCATGGTGTTCGTCCGATCGTACGAACCCGTGCCTTCGCGACGGGAGCGTCCGGCAACGCCCGCGTAACGGCATCGAAATACGCGGCTCGTAGCGTGGCCGCATGGAGCTCCGTCAACTGCGTTACTTCCTGGCCGTCGCCGAAGAGCTTCACTTCGGCCGGGCCGCCCGACGCCTGCACATGTCGCAGCCGCCGTTGAGCGTGCAGGTCGGGCGCCTGGAGCAGGAGATCGGCACCGCGCTGTTCGTGCGCAGCACGCGGCGCGTCTCGCTCACCCCGGCCGGTCGGCATCTGCAGCTGCGCGCGCGGCGGATCATCGACGAGGTCGAGTCGGTGCGGCTCGACATGCACGACTACGCCCTCGGGCGCGCGTCGGGCGAGTGACCGGGCCGCCGCCCGCTCCCCCCGCACCTCTCACCCCTCCGTCCCGGAATCTCACCCCGCCGTCCGCGTCACGAACCGCGCCCCGTCGCGTCTGAAGAGATGAGGGCGTTTCTCCACGCCTCGCCAGCATCCCCGCCGGCATCCGATCCGGTCCCACCGGATCCGAGGGAGGGTGCGCCACCGCCCTCCCTCTCCTCCCGGGGCCGCGCGCGAGCGGCCGGCCGTCGGCACGGCCGA
>DAMDKH010000134.1:0-5677 GCA_032099965.1 Microbacterium sp. | reverse complement strand
ATCTGCGCGGGCGGGGTGAGAGCGCGCGCGGCGTCGTGCACGAGAACGATCCGCACGTCGCCCCACAGCGCCGCGAGTCCGGCCGCGACGGATTCCTGACGGGTCGCGCCTCCGGTGACGACGCGGGTGAGCGGGCTGCGCTCTCCCGCGGCCGCGCGCACCTCGGTCTCGGCGTCGCCCTCGAACCCCTCCGGGGCGACGACGATCACCTGCGCCGGGGCCGCCGCGAACACGCCGTCCAACGCATGCCGCAGGATCGGACGGGAGTCGATGCCGACGAACGCCTTGGGCGCGCCGGCTTCGAGACGGGTGCCGGATCCGGCGGCGACGACGATCACCGCGATGCGCGGCACGGGAAGCAGGGTCACGTCTTCACGCTACCCGGTGCGCACGCGCCGCCGGGGGACGACGAAGGGGCGGATGCCGCAGCATCCGCCCCTTCGGGAGTCTCGGTCCGGAGTCTCGGATCAGGAAGCGAGGACCTCGTCGAGCAGGGTGCCCGCCTTGTCCTCGTCGATCTTCTCGGCGAGCGCGAGCTCGGAGATGAGGATCTGACGCGCCTTGGCCAGCATCCGCTTCTCTCCCGCGGACAGCCCGCGGTCCTGATCGCGGCGCCACAGGTCGCGCACGACCTCGCTGACCTTGATGACGTCACCCGAGGCGAGCTTCTCGAGGTTCGCCTTGTAGCGACGCGACCAGTTGGTCGGCTCCTCGGTGAACGGCGCACGCAGAACCTCGAACACGTGGTCGAGGCCCTCCTTGCCGATCACGTCGCGAACGCCGACGAGGTCGACGTTCTCAGCGGGCACCTCGATGATCAGGTCGCCCTGCGTCACATTGAGCTTCAGATACTTCTTCGCCTCGCCCTTGATGATGCGCTCCTTGACCTCGATGATGGTCGCAGCGCCATGGTGCGGATAGACGACGGTCTCGCCAACCTCAAAAAGCATAAAAACGTGTCCTTTCGGCAACCTCAAGGATACCACAGGCGATATGCGCTAAGGTTCGCTTCCCTCCGTCCCGACGCACGCGGCACATACCCATAGAATGGGAGGCGCACATCTTCGTCGGACCCCAGGAGGACCCGTGAAATCGCGCCTTGTTGCGTCTGCCGCCCTCAGCGCCCTCGTCCTTCTCGGCGCGACCGGCTGCACGTTCATCTCGCCGCAGGCCACGACGATCGAGTACTCGGCATCCGACGGCGTGAACGTCGCCGCCTCGTCGGGTCCGCTCGACGTGCGCAACGTCTTCATCGTCGCCAACGAAGACGGCAGCGTCGGCAACCTCGTCGGCGCGATCGTGAACCCCGGCGAAGACCGCGAGACGCTCACGATCTCCTTCCAGGACATCGACCCGTTCACCATCACGGTGCCGGCCGGTGGCCGCGTCAGCCTCGGCGCAGACGCCGAGCCGCTGCGCATCGTCGACCTCGACACGATGCCCGGCGCGACCATCGACATCCACTTCCAGTCGGGCGATGCGACCGGCGCCACGGCCGCGGTGCCGGTGCTCGACGGCACGCTCCCCTACTACGCGGACCTCGTCCCCCAGGAGGACTGAGAACGCCTGTACGACGACGAAGGCCGGCTCCCCGCGGGGGCCGGCCTTCGTCGTCCCGCCGCGCGGGTCAGGCTTCGAAGCGGTATCCGAGACCGCGGACGGTCACCAGCATCACCGGCTCGCTCGGGTTGACCTCGATGCGCGAACGGATGCGCTTGATGTGCACGTCCAGCGTCTTCGTGTCGCCGAAGTAGTCGCTGCCCCACACCCGGTCGATCAGCTGCCCGCGCGTCAGCACGCGACCGGCGTTGCGCATGAGCACCTCGAGCAGCTCGAACTCCTTCAGCGGCATGTTGATGAGGGAGCCGGCGACGGTGACCGTGTGGCGGTCGATGTCGAGCGAGACGCGTCCGCCGTCGAGCACCCGCTCGTCGAGCTCGCTGTCGGCCTGCACGACCCGACGCAGCACGGCGCGCATGCGCGCGAGCAGTTCCCGAGACGAATACGGCTTCGTCACGTAGTCGTCCGCCCCCAGTTCGAGCCCCACGACGATGTCGACCTCGGAGTCCTTCGCGGTGAGCATGATGATGGGCACCGCCGACGACGAGCGGATCTGGCGGCACACCTCCGTGCCGGGCATCCCCGGGAGCATGAGGTCGAGCAGCACGATGTCGGCGCCCCGCTCCCGGAACGCGGTCAGCGCGGTCGGGCCGTCCTCGGCGATCTCGACCTCGTACCCCTCCCGGCGCAGCAGGTAGGCCAGCGGATCGGCCAGATCGGGCTCGTCCTCGACGAGAAGGATGCGGGTCATGCTCTGTCACCTTTCCGGACGCGAACGGCCCCCGTCTTCGGGGGCTTCCTGTCGCGCTTCTTCTTGGACTTCTTGATCGTGTCGACCATCGGAGGCGCGTCGATGGAGGGCAGCCGCATGGTGAAGGTCGACCCGCGGCCCGGCCGGGACCACAGCCGCACCTCTCCGCCGTGGCGCTGGGTGGCGTGCTTGACGATCGAGAGGCCGAGACCGGTGCCGCCGGTGCGCCGGGATCGGGCCTCGTCGGCGCGGTAGAAGCGCTCGAAGATCCGCTCGCGATCCGCCTCCGCGATGCCGATGCCCTGGTCGGACACGGCGATCTCGACCACGCCGTCCTCGGCGCGCACCCCCACGCCCACGCGGGATCCGCGCGGCGAGTACACGATCGCGTTCACGATGAGGTTGCCGACGGCTTCGACGAGGATCTGGGCATCGCCGCGGACCCACAGGCCCCGGTCACCACCGCGCGTGATCTCCACCCCGGCGGAGTCTGCCTGCACCCCGTGGGCCTCGATCGACTTGGCGATCACCTCGTCGATCGCCACCGGCACGGCGTCACCCAACCCGTCGTCGGCCTGCAGCCGCGACAGGCTCATGATGCGTCCGGTGAGCTGCGCCAGGCGGCCGGCCTCGGCGGAGATGCGCGAGGCGAACACCCGCACCTGTGCGGGGTCGTCGGCGGCGGACTCGATCGCCTCGGCGAGGAGCGTGACGGCACCCACCGGCGTCTTCAGCTCGTGACTGGTGTTCGCCACGAAGTCCCGACGCATCTGGTCGAGGCGCTCCTGCTCGGTGACGTCGCGGATGATCAGCAGGGTCAGCCGCGGCCCGAGCACGCTCGCACGGGCGGCGACCAGTCGGGGATCGAGGCTCAGACCGCCGCGCGTGATGCGCAGCGACTCGGTGGCGGTGCCGCCGGACGCCCGCACGCGCCGTACGAGCAGACGCAGCTCCGGATTCTCCAGCGGGGATCCGACGTCGATGCCGAAGCGCGATGCCGCCTGCGAGGCCGCGAGCACCAATCCGGACGAGTCCACGACGCACGCCGAGTCGTCCATGCTCTCGAGCACGTCGGAGATGCCGTCGGGGACGACGGTCGAGGTCTCCTCGGCCACCCGGGCACGCGCCCGGTACGCCCAGGCGATGAGGAGGGAGACCCCGACGCCGATCGCGAGGCCGACGGCCAGGGCGATCAAGGCGATCTGCGTCTCGGTCATGTCTCCAGCGTAGAGTGCGTTCACCTGCCCTCCCGCGGGTTTCCGGGCATCCGGGGGGTGGAGAGAAGTACTATTCACTCACTGGGCACCGTTCGTTAACCTTCGGCGAACACAATCGCCTCGGGCCTGTGCGGGAGCGTGCTCCCACTCGCCTCCGCGGATGTCCGCACCGCTCGCTGGCACCAGCGAGATCCACACTGAAAGGTTGCGCCCCATCATGCGCGAAGTCTTCCACCAGTCCCTCGAGGACCTGCAGTCCCGTCTCGTGGAGATCGCCGAGCTCGTCACCATCTCCATCGACAAGGCCACCCGCGCGTTCGCGACGAGCGACGTGGCCCTGGCCGAGGAGGTCATCGCCGATGACGCCAAGATCGACGAGTTGGCCGTGGCCCTCGACGAGCAGGCCATCGAGATCCTCGCCCGCCAGCAGCCGGTCGCCCGCGACCTGCGCATCGTCGTCAGCACGCTTCGCGTCAGCGCCTCGCTCGAGCGCATGGGCGACATGTCCGAGCACATCGCCCAGCTGGCCCGCCTCCGCTTCCCCGAGCGCGCCATCCCGCGCGGCCTGAAGGGCACGTTCGTGAAGATGGGCGAGCTGGACGTGGAGATCTCCCGCACGCTCACCGAGCTCCTCCGAACCCAGGACCTGCGCCTGGCCGACGCCATCCGCAACGCGGACGACGACGTCGACGAACTCCACGCGAGCGTCTTCGAGAAGGTGCTCAGCGACAACTGGAAGGGCGAGGCGACCGCCACGGTCGACGCGACCCTCGCCAGCCGCTACCACGAGCGCTTCGCCGACCACGCGGTCGCCGTCGCGAAGAAGGTCGTCTACCTCGCCACCGGCGACTGGGCCGTGGCGGAGGACGACATCCCCCTCGCCGTCGAGCAGCAGGAGCTCGGTCACGCCTGACCTGCTCCAGACACGACGAAGCCCCCGGCGCAGAGCGCTCCGGGGGCTTCGTCGTGCGTGGGGGGGGGGGGGTTACTTCTTGCCCTGCGCGGCGACGGCCGCCGCACCCGCGGCCGCGGCCTCGGGGTCGAGGTAGCGACCCGGACCCGTCGGTACGTTGTTCTCGTCGAGCTCGTAGACCAGCGGGATGCCGGTGGGGATGTTGAGCTCGGCGATGTCGGCGTCGCTGATGCCGTCGAGGTGCTTCACGAGCCCGCGCAGCGAGTTGCCGTGCGCGGTGACGAGCACCGTCTTGCCGGCCTCGAGGTCGGGGACGATCTCGCTCTCCCAGTAGGGCAGCAGACGATCGATCACGAGCTTGAGCGACTCGGTGCGGGGCACCTCGCCGTCGATGCCGACGTAGCGCGGGTCGTGCACCTGGCTGAATTCGCTGTCGTCGTCGAGCTCGGGCGGCGGCACGTCGAACGACCGGCGCCAGAGCTGGAACTGCTCGGGGCCGAACTGCTCGAGCGTCTCGGCCTTGTCCTTGCCCTGCAGCGCCCCGTAGTGACGCTCGTTCAGACGCCACGAGCGCTTCACAGGGATCCACAGGCGGTCCGCGGCGTCGAGGGCGATGTCGGCGGTCTGGATGGCACGGCTCAGCAGCGACGTGTGCAGCACGTCGGGGAGGAGGCCGGACTCGGCCAGCAGCTCGCCGCCGCGACGCGCCTCCTTCTCGCCCTGCGCGTTGAGGCGGACGTCCACCCAGCCGGTGAAGAGGTTCAGTTCGTTCCACTCGCTCCGGCCGTGGCGGAGCAGGATGAGGGTGCGCTTCGCAGTCATGCGGTCAGTTTATCGCCGTCGCGCCGGACGGCGCCCCGGGGCCTGGGAGAATGAGGGCATGGCGTCCTCCCCTCTCGGTCGGCCGACCCGCGGCACGACCGGGACGAACCGGCTCCGTCGCAACGACCGCTGGATCGCCGCGAGCACCGCTCTGCGCCGCGCATCCGACCCGCTCGTCATCGACCTCGGGTACGGAGCCAGCGGGGTGACCGCGTTCGAGCTCGCCACGCGCCTCGTGCGCGTGCGCCCCGATGTCGAGGTGCGAGGACTGGAGATCGATCAGGAGCGCGTGCGGACCGCGGTGGCACAGCTCGACGAGGTGCGCGCCGGGCGCACGTCGTTCCCCCGCGACCTGCCGGTCTCGTTCGCGCGGGGCGGGTTCGAGGTGCCGCTCCCCGACGGCCGCCGCCCGGC
>DAMDKH010000133.1:0-5710 GCA_032099965.1 Microbacterium sp. | reverse complement strand
GCATTTGACAAGTGCACGCTGTTGAGTTCTCAAGGATCGGATGCTCCCCCGACCCGGTCATCACAACCAGGCCCGAAGGGCAACTTCTCTATCTTACCCATCTCTCCGAGCTTGTCAACTCGGCGTGTCGAGCGGATCGAGGATCCGCTGCACAGCCGAAGAGCTGTCGAGGAGGTGGATATCCCATCCTAGACGCAAGCGTCCGTACTCTCAAGTGAGAAGAAGGAGTGGGAGTGGTTCTCCGCTTGAGGGGGGTGAAGCTCGGGGCTTCTCCGCTTCCCTGTGGGGCGAACAAGTAATAAGTTACGCGGGATCCGGGGGTCTGGCAAATCGGGCGCACCCTCCCGGGCGTGTCGCGCAGGGCGTTCGTGAGGCAAATCCCTCGTCGTCGCAGGTTTTCCGCCGCTTCAGCGGGTCTACCCTCGGTGACATGTCCTCCGACCTCGCCGCGCGTGCTCTCACCGAGCTGGGGCGCGCCCCGCTCTCCACGCCCCCGTCGCCTCCCCTGCTCGACGGCTTGCTCCCCGCGCGGTCGGCGTGCGGAGGGCTGGCGTGGTCAGCCGTCATGGCGGCGGACCTGGCCTCCGGTGGCGACGGAAGCACCCTCGACGCAGAGCGGGTCGCCGTGGCCTATCGCAGCGATCGATACCTTCGCGTCGATGGCACGGCGCCCGACGTGTGGTCGCCGCTCTCCGGTTTCTGGCGCACCCGGGACGGATGGGTGCGGACCCACGCCAACTACCCCCACCATGCTCGACGTCTTCGTGCGGCATTCGACCTGCCGTCGTCCGCGGACGGCTCCGTGCTCTCGTCCGCCCTCGCCGGGTGCAGCACCGCCGACGTGCTGCAGCGGGTCGAGAGGGAGGGAGGCCTCGCCGTCGGTGTGCGCCAAGAGGATCCGGCGGTCGACGCCGCCCTCCGCGCCTCACCCGTGTTCGACATCACGCACTCGGCCGACGCCCGCTCTTCGTCTCCGCGCGTTCGCGCGGGGGCCTCGAACCCGGTCCAGGGGCGGAGGGTGCTCGATCTGACACGCGTCATCGCCGGACCCGTCGCCACCCGCACGCTCGCGCTCTGGGGGGCGGACGTGCTCCGGATCGACTCCCCCGAGTTGCCCGAACCGGAATGGCAGCACCTCGACACCGGGCACGGCAAGAGGTCGTCTCTGCTCGACGTCCGCGACGCGCGCATCCACGATCTGCTCGCCGGAGCCGACGCCGTGGTGCTCGGCTACCGCCCGGCCGCGATGCGCCGCCGGGGGCTCGACCCCGAAACGCTCGCGGAACGGTACCCGGGCCTCGTCATCGCGCAGCTCAGCGCCTGGGGCCTCGACCACCCCGACCGCGCCGGATTCGACAGCCTCGTGCAGGCCGAATCGGGGATCGCGATGGCAGAGTCTTCCGACGACGGAACGCCCGGCGCCCTGCCGGCGCAAGCTCTCGACCACAGCACCGGCTACCTGCTCGCCGCCGCCGTCGCCCGTCTCCTCGCCCGTCGCGACGAGGAAGGCGGGAGCTGGGCAGTGCACACGTCGCTTCGACGCATCGCGGCAGAGCTGCTGGGGATGCCGAGGCGGGACGCTCCCCTCCCCCGGATCGAGCCGGACGGGCGAGCGCACACCTCCCGCTTCGTCGGCCCCGGCGTGGACGTCACGACTGCCCGGGCGGTGCTCCCCCGTTACGCGTTCTCGGCCCCGCGACCGTTCGGACGCGACGCTCCCCGCTGGTGACGAAGCCCGCGGACGGCGAGTGCGACGCACAACGCGATCGTGAGAGCACCCCAGAACGCACATGCCGGAGGAAGCACCCGGTACGCGAGATGGCGCGCGGTGAACTCGTCGGTGAACGGCCCGAGCACCGCGGAGCCCAGAACCCAGGCCACCACGAGGATCAGCGGCAGCGAGATCCACCACGCCACCCGGACTGCCTGCGGCACCGACGGCGCGAACGCCTCCCGCGGCTCCGCTGATCGCAGGCGCACCGCCGCCCAGACCCCGAGGACGACCAGACCGAGCACGCTCGACCCGTGCTGCAGCCAGGTGAATCCGCGCAGCGGCCCCCACATCGCATCGAGGGCGGGGAAGAGCGCCACCCCGGCGCGGCCGTCATGCGTGAAGAGGTCCCACACGATGTGCGACACCACTCCGAGCAGGAGCGAGACCGCGAGGAGCACCGGATACCACGGCCCCCGCCCCACGCCCACCGCCTCGCCCGCGACATGGGTGCCGCGATCGGACCATTCCTCCGGCAGACGACGCGCGACGGCGACCGGGAGCAGGTCGGGGACAGCAGGACGCAGCACGACCCGCCAGACGAGGAACAGGACGAAAGCCAGGAGTGCCGTCCAGACGACGTTGCCGACGGAGTGCGTGAACCCGTAGTGCACACCGACTCCCCGCACGAACAACGGGAGATCGGGTGTCATCGCACCGATCGCCACCGCCGCCGGGACGAGCGGGGTGCGGATGAACGGCAGCGCGACGACCGCATGGCTGGGTGTGAACGGCATCGCTCTGCTCCCGCTCCGGCCGTCCGCCGCTCAGGCGACGAAGACTCCGGCGAGAGTCTTCTTGCCGCGGCGGAGCACCGAGACCCCGCCGGGCAGCCCGCCCTGCACGGCGACCGACTCGTCGTCGACGCGCACGCCGTCGAGCGAGACGCCGCCTTGGGCGATCGCCCGACGCGCCTCGGACAGGCTCGTCACGAGACCCGTCTCGACCAGCGCCTCCACGACCGACGTACCCGAGGGCAGGGTCGCGTGCGGCAGCTCGTCGAGCGCGGTGCGGAGAGTCGTCGCGTCGAGCGCCGTGAGGTCGCCCTGACCGAAGAGGGCCTCGGACGCGGCGATCACGGCCGCCGTCGCCTCGACACCGTGGACCGTCGCGCACACCTCGAGGGCGAGCCGCTTCTGCGCGGCGCGACGGAACGGCTCGGTCTCGACGAGGCCCGCGTACTCCTCGATCTCGGCCCGACTCAGGAACGTGAAGACCTTGAGGCGCTCGACGACATCGGCATCCGACGTGCTCAGCCAGAACTGGTAGAAGGCGTACGGGCTCGTGAGCTCCGCATCGATCCAGATCGCGTTGCCCTCGCTCTTGCCGAACTTGGTGCCGTCGCTGTTCGTGATGAGCGGCGTGCCGATCGCGTGGACGGAGACGCCCTCCACCCGGTGGATGAGGTCCGTGCCGCTCGTCAGGTTGCCCCACTGATCCGACCCGCCGGTCTGCAGCCGGCAGTCGTACTGGCGGTACAGCTCGAGGAAGTCGATGCCCTGGAGGATCTGGTAGCTGAACTCGGTGTAGCTGATGCCGGCGTCCGAGTTGAGGCGTGCGGCGACCGCATCCTTCTTCAGCATCGTGCCGACGCGGTAGTGCTTGCCGATCTCCCGCAGGAAGTCGATCGCCGACATCGGCGCCGTCCAGTCGAGGTTGTTGACCATGCGCGCGGCGTTGTCGCCCTCGAAGCTGAGGTAGCGCTCGACCTGGGAACGCAGTCGGTCGACCCACTCCGCCACCGTCTCGCGCGTGTTGAGCGTGCGCTCCGCCGTCGGCCGCGGGTCGCCGATGAGACCGGTCGAGCCGCCGACGAGACCCAGCGGCTTGTGGCCGGCCAGCTGGAGCCGACGCAGGAGGAGGAGCTGGACGAGGTGTCCGAGATGGAGGCTCGGGGCCGTGGGGTCGAACCCGCAGTAGTAGGTGATCGGGTCTCCGGCGAGAAGGGCGCGCAGCGCCTCCTGGTCGGTGGACACGTGGACGAGGCCGCGCCACACGATCTCGTCCCACACGTTCTCGAACGTGGGGTCGATCGCGGGAGTCGCAGTCGTCAGAGCGGGTTCAGACACGCGGTCCAGGCTACCAGCGGACCCGGCGTCAGCTGTGCGCGGCCCACTGGAGCAGGAACGCCGCGCCGAGGCCGATGACCCAGCTGACGAGGCTGCCGACGAGGAAGTACTCCGCCCGCGCTCCCGTCTCTCCGTCGCGTGAGATCTCGGGGAAGCGCACGATGCCCTTCGCCGCGAGCATGGCGGCGAGCACGGGGTACGCGGCGGCGAGCGTGAGGATGAGCACGAGGAGGCGTTCGAGGGGCCCGATCAGCCGTCCGCCCTGGAATCCCGCCCGGCCGGCGGGCGCAACCGCGTTCGACGGGCCGCCCTCCTGCTCCGCTCCCGATCGCACGACCGCGGTGTGCGCGACGTCGCCCACCCGGAGGAGCTCGGCCGGACGCCAGGTGTGCTCGCCGTCGAGCGCGGAACGGACGACGAGGTTGGCGGACTCGAGAAGGAAGAGCGCGAGCCCGACGGCCAGGAGGGCGAGGTCGAACGGAACGTCGCCGATCGGCGCCCGTGGCGCCCAGACCTGGCCGATGAGCCCGGCATCGGTCCGAGCGCCCGCCCAGACCACGGCCCCGACGCTCACCGCGCCGACGATCACCGCCGGCCAGAACCCCAGGGGCGCGGAGCGCTCGATCGGCATGCACCACACCCAGAGCGCACCACCGAGGATGCCGATCAGCATCGGCAGGAGCGCATCGGAGACGCTGCCGAGCACCAGCAGGGCGACGACGACCACGATGTACCCGACCCACGGGCGCGAGGCGAAGCGGCGCACGAGGTCGGCGGCGCCGATGGCGGTGAGGAGGAAGGCCGCGAAGATCATTTGCCGGCCCCTCGGAGTGCGGCGAGCCCTTCGAGGATCGCCGCGCTGCCGGCGTTGCGCAGCGACTTCGACACGCTCGGCTGGGAGATGCCCTCCTCGGCGGCGAGCTCCTGCTGACCCCGACCGACGAGGCGACCGTAGGTGAGGCGCCTCTCGCGCTCGGTCATCGCCCCCACGAGCTCGTCGCGGGCGAGCAGATAGGCGTTGGCGGCGGCGATCGTCGATTCCATGACCTCATCCTGCCCGGGGGCACCGACGATCCAGGTGCGCGTGCGCGGAACGGTGCGCTCCTCGCGTGCATGGACGATCTCGATCGCGGCTCGCGCGGCGTACCAGCCGGGCCCGTCAGCCAGTTCGCCGTGCACCGACTCCACCGCGCGCACCTCCCCCACGCCGATGCCGAAGCGGAAGGCGATGCCGTCCGGCAGGGCGAGCTGGATCATCATCAACGACACCAACGCGTCATCGAGGGCCCGATAGAGCCCTTGCTGCTCGTCGCCCACCGTGGGGGTCAGCGGCTGCTGGGCCAGGGGGAGGTCGCGCTCGACGCGCGCGATCGTTCCGTCGAGGATGCTCTGCGCCGCTGCGCGATCGTCGAGACGACGAGAGCCGACGATATCGGCGAGGACCGCGATGACCATGGCATAACCGTAGCATGCATATGTGGGGTTTATGCCCTTATGGGCTATATAGTCGAGTTATGCCTGAGACCTCGATCCCCTGGACCAGCGGCACGTGGACCCACGCGCCCGCGGAGACGACCGAGCGCGACGGAACCCTCGTCGTCACCGCCGTGGAGGGCAGCGACGCCTGGCGCCGAACCGCCTACGGATTCGTGCACGACTCCGCGCACGCCCTGCTCGCCCCCTTCCCAGTGGGCGAGGCGATGGAGGTGACGTTCCGCGCCCCCTGGAGCGGTCAGTTCGACCAGGCGGGGCTGTTCGTGCGCATCGACGACGAGCGCTGGATGAAAGCAGGCGTCGAATACGCCGACGGACACCTCGGACTCGGGGCGGTGGTCACCGACGGCGGGTCGGACTGGTCGATCGGATACGT
>DAMDKH010000132.1:5487-5742 GCA_032099965.1 Microbacterium sp. | reverse complement strand
ACTCGGCGCGCTCGTCGTCAGTACTCATACGGGTCTCCGGGCTCGTCGATCGCGACGACGTCGGTCGGTTCGATGCGCAGCGTGCCGTCGTCGTCGGCGCGCACGGTGCCGGTGACCTCGATCCACTGCCCGGTGTCGTACGCGCTCGCGTCGACGTCGACCGGCAGGGTGGCCGGCTGCGCGTCGATCACGCAGTGCGTGATGACCATGCGCGTGAGGTTGACCTCGCCGTCCTGCACCGCGTCGGGGGTGACG
>DAMDKH010000132.1:0-5365 GCA_032099965.1 Microbacterium sp. | reverse complement strand
AACAGGGTGGACTGCTCTCCGACACGCGACATCGCGAGTTCGACCGACAGCGAGGCCGGGGGGAGCACCAGGGCGGCCGCGACGACACCGGTCGCGAGCACACCGCCGGCCACCGCGCCGACGGCCGAGAGCGACCGATTCCGTGCGGTGGCGGCGTCGGGAGCGTCGTCGTGCGCGGTGCCGTGATCGTGGCCGTGGTCGGCTTCCTCGCCCAGCGGCAGCGTGCACGACCAGATCGCGCCGGCCAGCGTGACCACCGCGGCGGCGCACGCGAACCACACCGACTCGGGGCTGATGTAGAGCGTGAGCCGCCCCGTGAAGCCGAGGCCCAGCGTCACGATCGAGATGAAGGTCGCCAGGCCGATCCCCAGCCACCGGGTGGCGAGGGCGCGACGGCGCGTGCGCGACGCCTCGACGTGAGCGTCGGGAGCGGCGGACGCCGAAGCGGTGGACTCAGACAAGGACGTTCACCCCGATCCCGATCGTGAAGGCGGCGGCGACGACCACGCCGACGATCCCCGCCAGCGTGCGGGTGGTGAAGGTGGTGCGCATGAGCGCGAGCATCTTCACGTCGACGAGCGGCCCCACCAGCAGGAAGGCCACGAGCGCACCGGACGAGAACGTCGACGCGAACGACAGCGCGAAGAAGGCGTCGACGTTCGAGCAGATCGCCACCACCATCGCGAGCGCCATCATCGCCACGATCGACAGCACCGGATTGGCGCCGATGGCGAGCAGCAGGTCGCGCGGGATGAGCACCTGCACCGCTCCCGCGAGCGCCGAACCGATGACCAGGGCGGGCATCACGGCGCGCAGCTCGACGAGGAACTGCGTGAGGCTGCGCTTGACCGGGGTGCCGTGCTCGTGGGTCACGCGGTCGCACGTGTCGACGAAGCGCTGGGTGAGCATGGCGTCGGGCGAGGGGTGACGGCTGTAGATCCAGCCGATGAGGTTCGCGATGAGGTACCCGCCGACGAGACGCGCGACGAGGATGCCGCCGTCCCACCCGAACGCGGCATGCGTGGTGAGGATGACGATCGGGTTGACGATCGGAGCCGCGATGAGGAAGGTCATCGCCTCGGCCGGAGCGAGTCCGCGCATCATGAGACCCCGGGCGAAGGGCACGTTGCCGCACTCGCAGACCGGGATGAGCATGCCCAGCAGCGAGAGCACGGCGCGCCGCGCCCACCCGCTCTTCGGGAGCCAGCGGTGGATGACGTCGGCGGGCAGCCACACCTGCACGACGATCGACAGCAGCACCCCGAGGATCACGAACGGAAGGGCCTCGATCAGCACGCTCAGCGCGAGGGTGAGGCCGTCTTGGGCGCGCGTGGGCAGCGACGCGGGGAAGAGGGCGGGGAGGAAGGCGTCGACGAGGAAGAGCGCGGCGACGATGACCGCGCCGATGCCGAGGCCGATCCACGCCGAACGCGGGGAGGCGCTCGGGCGGTGGGTGTGCCGCTGCGGGGTGAGCAGGGTCACGCCTCGGCGGCCCTCTCGGCATCGCGCTTGTTGGTGCAGGGCGCGCAGAGCCCGAAGATGTCGACGACGTGCGCCGCATCGGTGAACCCGTGCAGCGCGGCGGTGCGGTGCGCCCACTGCTCGACGTCGGTGGCCTCGATCTCGACCGTCAGCCCGCAGTTGCGGCAGATGAGGTGGTGGTGGTGGCCTTGCGTGGTGCACGCGCGGTAGAGCGCCTCACCCTCGGGGCTCTGCAGCGAGTCGGCATCACCCGCGGTGGCGAGACCGGCGAGAGCGCGGTAGACCGTGGCGAGCCCGATGCCCGTGTTCTCGTCGCGCAGCGCGGCGTGCAGCGTCTGTGCGCTCACGAAGCCGCGCGCGTCGGCGAGTGCTTCGCGCACGCGTTCGCGCTGCCAGGTGTTCCGCTGAGCCATACCGACGATTCTAGGTGTCGGGGATCAGCGAGGGCTGGGAGTCGCGGCGCATCACGCCCGCACGCGCCGCACGCGCGCCCGCGTCTTCTGCACGACCCAGCACACGACGTAGATCGTGAACGAGAGGGTGGTGATGTAGGGGCTCACGGGCAGGGTTCCGGCGAGCGCGAGCAGGATGCCGCCCACCGCCGACACGAAGCCGAACACCGCGGCCAGCACCGGTACGGCCACCGGCCCCGCGGTCACGCGCATCGCGGCGGCCGCCGGGGTCACCAGCAACGCCATGACGAGCAGCGCCCCGATGATGTGCACGCTCACCGCGACGATGAGTCCGAGCAGCACCATGAACATCAGGCTCACGGCCCGGGTCGGCACTCCGCGGGCGGCGGCGGACTCGGGGTCGAGCGAGTCGAAGCGCAGCGGATTCCACATCACGAGGAGTCCGAGCAGCACGACCACGCTGATGCCGATCAGCCACCCGAGGTCGGGGCTCGAGACCGAGACGATCTGTCCGGTGAGCAGGCTGAAGCGGTTGGCCGTGCGACCGTCGTAGAGCGAGAGGAAGAGGATGCCGAGGCCCAGGCCGAAGGGCATGAGCACGCCGACGATCGAGTTGCGGTCGCGGGCCTTCGCGCCGAGCACGCCGATGAGGATCGCCGCGACGAGCGCACCGGCGAGGGAGCCGAACACCACGCTGCCGCCGAAGAGCAGGGCGGCCGCGGCGCCCGCGAACGACAGCTCGCTCACCCCGTGCACGGCGAACGCGAGGTCGCGCTGCATCACGAAGACGCCGATGAGGCCGCCGACGAGGCCGAGCACCGCGCCCGCGATGATCGAGTTCGACAGCAGGGCGACGAGGGCACCGTAGTCCTGGAACGAGAAGACGTCGCTCCAGTCGAGCAGCGGCCTCATGCCGCTCCCCCGTGCTCGTGCTCGCCGTGGTCGTGGTGGGGCTCGGCATCCGGCACCCCGACGACGACGAGGCGGTCGCCGGCGCGCAGCACGAAGACGGGCGTGCCGTAGAGGTCGGTGAGCACGCGCGTCTGCAGCACCTCGTCCGGCGTCCCCAGCAGGAAGCGCCCGCCGGCGATGTAGAGGATGCGGTCGACCCGTCCGAGGATCGGGTTGATGTCGTGGGTGACGAACATCACCGCGGCCTCGCGTTCGCGCCGCTGACGGTCGATGATGTCGGTCACCGCCAGCTGGTTGGCGAGGTCGAGATTCGAGAGGGGCTCGTCGCACAGCAGCAGGGCGGGTTCGTCGGCGAGCGCCTGACCCACGCGCAACCGCTGCTGCTCGCCACCCGAGAGCAGTCCGACGCGGCGGTCGGCGAAGTGCGCGGCTCCCACCGCGTCGAGCAGACGATCGACCTTGGCGCGGTCTCCGCGATGCGGCACGGGGAATCCGAAGCGGCTCCCCTGCACCCCGAGGGCGACGAGGTCTCGCGCGCGCATGCTCGTGTCGGGGGCGAGCGATCGTTGCTGGGGCACGTAGCCGATGCGCGCGTTGCCGCGGTGCACGGGTTCCCCCGCGACGCGGATCGTGCCGGACGACAGCGGCTGCAGACCGAGGATGCTGCGCAGCAGCGTGGTCTTGCCGGATCCCGACGGCCCGAGCACGGCGATGAACTCGCCGGCGTGCACGGTCAGGTCGAGGCCGGACCAGAGCTCGCGGTCACCGCGGTGCAGCGCGGCTCCGGCGATCTCGAGCACCGGCGACGCCGCCTCGGTGCTCCCCGGGCGTCGCCGACCCTGTCGAGGGGTCCGGCTCACGACCGGGTCGCGGCGGCGAGGCTCTGGATCGCGTCACTCATCCACTCAGAGTACGACGATCCGTCATCGAGGAGCTCCGTGAAGGCGACGACCGGGATACCCGCGTCGTCCGCCGCCTGCTCGACGCGCTGCGTCTCGGCACCGCCGGTCTGGGCGTTGGTGAGCAGGGCGGTGACCTGGCCGTCGCCGATCACGTCGAGCGCCTCGAGCAGCACGGCGGGCGCGACGTCGGTGCCCTCTTCGACCGACTCGGCGAAGCCCCCGGGCGTGACGTCCGTGAAGCCGGCGGCGGTGGCGAGGTAGCCGGGGAGTGGCTCGGTGAGGAAGACGTTCTTGCCGGAGGCATCCGCCTTCATGGCCTCGAGGTCGGCCTCGAAGCCCTCGAGCTCGGCGATGAGATCGTCGGCGTTGGCGGAGAACTCCTCGGCGCCGTCGGGGTCGAGCTCGGACAGTTCGTCGGCGATGGCCTCGACGACGTGGATCATCGTGTGCGGGTCGAACCACACGTGCTCGTTGAAACCCTCAATGTGGTCGTGACCCTCGTGGCCCTCCTCGCCCTCGGCGTGGGCGTGGCCCTCCTCGCCCTGGGCGTGGTCGTGGCCCTCCTCGGCGGGGGCGTCGGTCGCGGCGGCGTCGTCGGCGTGGTCGTGCCCCTCGTCGGAGTGACCCGCATTGCCCGGGAAGTCGTGGGCGAACTCGACGGCGGTGATCACGTGCGCGGCGGGGTCGTCGCCGAGCAGGGTGTCGAGGAACGCGTCGTACCCGCCGCCGTTCTCGATCACGAGATCGGCGTCCTGCACGGTCAGCCGGTCGCGGGCGCTCGCCTCGTAGGAGTGCGGGTCCTGCGTGGCGGAGGTGATGATCGACTCGACCTGCACGCGGTCGCCGCCGACGGTCGACGCGATGTCGCCGTACACGTTGGTGCTCGCGACGACCGTGAGCGTGCCGTCGTCCTGACCCTCTCCCGCCGCGGGGGTGGAGGAGCATCCGGCCAGCGAGAGGGCGGCGACGGACGCGAGGGTGAGGGCGAGGGCGGGCTTCTTCATGCCCTCACTGTACGCGCTAATGAGAACCATTATCAAATCAGCCCCGAGCGGCGGCACAGCCCCCGGGCTCGGAGAGAACCGAGCACGGGGGCCGTGCGGGCGATCAGTCGCGCAGGGCGGCGGGCACGAGCCAGACCGTCGCCTCGCCGGGCAGCACGGACCCGTCGAGCGCCGTACTCGCGAGCACGGCGTCCGCGGCATCCGCGCCGAGGTCGAACGGCTCCGTGCCGAAGTTCGTCACGACCTGCCATCCGTTCGGGCGCACGAAGCGGAGCACGTCGACGCGGCCCGTCTCGATCCACTCCAGCGTCTCGTCGGTCTGGAGCGGATGCCGCAGCCGGAGCGCCTCGCGGTACAGCGACAGGGTCGACGCAGGATCGGACGCCTCGGCATCGACCGCGTGATCGGCGAACCACTGCGGCTGCGGCAGGTGCGCCGGGGCGCTGCCGAACCCGAAGGAGACGCCGTCGGCGGTCCAGGGCAGCGGCACGCGGCATCCGTCGCGACCGAGGCCGTCGAACTCGGCGCCGCGGAAGAACGCCGGGTCCTGCCGCTGCTCGGCCGGGATGTCGGCGACCTCGTGCAGACCGAGCTCCTCCCCCTGATAGAGGTAGGCGCTGCCGGGGAGGGCGAGCAGCAGCATCGACGCGGC
>DAMDKH010000131.1:707-5743 GCA_032099965.1 Microbacterium sp. | reverse complement strand
CGGAGGGTACGACGGCAAGGGCGTGCGGGTCGTGCGCGCCGCGGATGGAGCGGACGACTGGTTCGCGCAGCTGGGCGACGGCGAGCACCTCCTCGTCGAGGAGCTGGTGCCCTTCGTGCGCGAGCTCGCTCAGCAGGTCGCCCGCCGCCCGAGCGGAGAGATCGCCGCGTATCCGGTGGTCGAGACGGTGCAGCGCGAGGGGGTGTGCGCGGAGGTGATCGCGCCGGCGCCGGCCGCGGGTGGCCGCCTCGAACGAGTCGCCGCGGAGATCGGCGTGACGATCGCCGAAGGACTCGGGGTGACCGGGATGCTCGCGGTCGAGCTCTTCGAGACCGACGACGAGCGCATCCTGGTGAACGAGCTCGCCATGCGCCCGCACAACAGCGGCCACTGGAGCCAGGACGGAGCCGTGACGGGGCAGTTCGAGCAGCACCTGCGCGCGGTCGCCGATCTGCCGCTGGGCGACACCGCCGCGCGGGCGCCCTGGTCGGTCATGGTGAACATCCTCGGCGGTCCGGCCGACGGCACGATCGACGAGCGCTTCCCTGCGGCGATGACCGCTCATCCCGACGCGAAGATCCACACCTACGGCAAGACGTCGCGCCCCGGGCGCAAGGTCGGGCACGTCAACGTCACCGGCGACGAGCTGGACGACGTCGTGTACGTCGCTCGGGCCGCGGCCGCCCACTTCGATTGAGCGGCCGCATCTTCGGCCGCGTGCCTTCGGGGCAATCCCCAGAGCGAGACCGTACCCTGTTCTGGTGACCGAGCCACTGCACTCCTCCGCCACGCCTCTCGTCGGCGTCATCATGGGATCCGACTCCGACTGGCGCATCATGAGCGACGCGTCGCAGGCGCTGACCGACTTCGGCATCGCGCACGAGGTCGAGGTGGTGTCGGCGCACCGGACCCCGGACAAGCTCATGAGCTACGCACGGGAGGCGAGAGGCCGCGGCATCCGCGTCATCATCGCCGGCGCCGGCGGTGCAGCGCACCTCCCCGGCATGGTCGCCTCGATGACGGCGCTCCCCGTGGTCGGGGTCCCGGTCCCGCTGGCGTACCTCGACGGGATGGATTCCCTGCTGTCGATCGTGCAGATGCCCGCGGGCATCCCGGTCGCGACGGTCTCGATCGGCGGTGCCCGCAACGCCGGGCTGCTCGCCGCGCGCATCCTCGCCACCTCCGACCCGGACCTCGGTGAACGCATCGAGGCGTACGCGCGTGACCTCGAGTCCCAGGTCGACGCCAAGAACGATCGGCTGAAGGCCTCGCTGTGACGCTCGCCCCTCCGCGCGCATCGGGCGCTCCGCTCATCGAGACCCGCCCGCTGCGCCGTCCGGACACCTCGGACCCGGGGGTCATGGCCAAGCGCGGGTGGTGGCTGATCGCCCTCAACGTGCTGCTGCCCGGGTCGGCACAGGTCCTCGCCGGGAGTCGTCGCCTCGGGCGCATCGGTCTGCGGGCGACCTTCGCCGCCTGGGCCCTCGTCGTGATCGCCGTCGGACTCGTGCTCTTCGCCCGTCCCGTGTTCCTGTGGCTCACGGTCGGCGCGGGCTGGTTCTCGGCCCTGATCCTGACGCTCGTGCAGATCCTGCTCGTCGTCTACGTCGTGCTCTGGGCCGTGCTCACCTTCGATGCGATCCGGCTCGTGCGACTCGTCAAGGTCTCCGGCCCGTCTCGCTTCGCGATCCCGCTCGTCGCTCTGATCCTCCTCGGCCTCATCGGGGGAGGCGGGGCCTACGCCGCGTCGGCCGTGGGCAGCGCCCGCAGCACGATCTCCTCGATCTTCGGCCAGAGTGGTCCGAGCCTGCCGCCCGACGACGGGTACTACAACATCCTCCTGCTCGGAGCCGACAGCGGCGACGGCCGCGACTCGATGCGGTACGACAGCATCTCGGTCGTCTCGGTCAACGCCTCGACCGGCGCGGTCACCATCACGGGTATCCCGCGCGAGCTTCCGAACGCGCCCTTCAGCGAGGGCAGCCCGATGCAGGAGCTCTATCCGAACGGGTTCGAGGGTCACGGCTCATCGACCTGCGGGTGGAACGGGTGGATGAACCACATCCGCAACGCTGCCGAGATCTGTCGGGACGACAACGGCACGGGGCTCTATCCCGACGCCGACGCGCAGGGCAGCGATCCGGGGATCGAGGCGACCAAGGACGCCGCCGAGGGCGTGCTGGGCATCAAGATCCCGTATTACGTCTTCGTCGACATGCACGGCTTCGCCGATCTCGTCGACGCGCTCGGGGGCGTGGACATCAACGTCACCGAACGCCTCCCGAAGGGCGGGCCGCCCGAGGGATGGCACGGCACGGACGTGAACGAGTGGGCGATCGGCTGGATCGAGGTCGGTCCGCAGCACATGGACGGCGACACCGCCCAGTGGTACGCCCGGTCGCGCTACACGACCAGCGACTGGGACCGCATGAAGCGTCAGCGCGAACTGCAGCAGGCCATCATCGACCAGTTCACGCCGCAGACGGTGCTCGCGCGCTTCAACGACGTCGCGGCGGCCGGCACGGCACTGATCGACACCGATCTCCCGCAGGACAAGCTGCCCGAGTTCTTCGACCTCATGATGAAGGCGAAGGAGCAGCCGGTGCAGACGATCGAGCTCACGCCCGAGAACGGGGTGGATGAGAAGCAGCCCGATTACGGGTACATCCAGGAGCTGGTGCGGCAGAAGCTGCACCCGCCGACCGAGACGCCCACGCCCGCGCCCTGAGGCGCCGCGTCATCGGTACGGGGCGGTCATCGCGCGGGAGCGCGACGCTCGGCTGACGAAGAGTTCCCGCGGTCGTCCTCGGGAGAGTGAAGGAGGACGACCGCGGGTGCCCGGCGTGAACGCCGGGCTCGCCAGACGACGGTGATCGGAGGGGGAGGGATCACCGTCGTCCGGTCGACCACCGCGATGCGGTGATCAGATCTCGGCGCGCGTGCGGCGAGCGACGCCCGCCGCAACGAGGCCGCCACCCAGGATGAGCGCGGCTGCTCCGCCCCCGACGATCCACGGCGACACGCCGCCGCCCGTGAGAGCGAGCTCGATCGTCCCGCCGCCGGACGTCAGAGGCATCTCGGTTCCCGCGGCCGCTGCCCCGGGGTCCCGGTCGCACGTCGACGACGACGTGTCGTCGACGGTGATGACGGCGGTGTACTGACCGATCGAGGCGATGGAGGCGACGCGCGTGGCGACGGCTCCGCTCGCACTGGTGAACGTGATCGCATACGCCCCCGAACCTCCGGCGGGCGGACGGAACGACACGGTCAGGCTGCCATCTGCTGCGGCGGTGTTGCCCGAGATCTGGGCACGCGCCGCGTCGAGGCCGGAGACGGAGACGCCCACGACCTCGCCGGGCGCGAAGGAGCCCGGTCCGAACGTGATCGTCGAGACGTCGCAGAGGTCGATGATCGGGTCGTCGACCGTCACACTCGTGGTGTCGGCGTAGGTGTCGGATGCCGCCGTGGCGGCGGAAGGCGCGGCGAACAGAGCCGCGCCGGCGACAAGGCTGATGACAGCCATTTTCTTCAGCATGATATATCCCCAGATTTCACGCGGAATCGCACACCGGGCACACCCCTGCGCCCGTCTGCGTGGACCCTTCCTGCCCCCACGGCAAGTTATTTCGGATCCAGATATTCCCCAGTGAGATGACCGTACCCCATCGGCGGGGGAAAGTCACGACCTGCAGTGCAGCTCGTCGCGTGTCGTCTCGGCATCGCCCGCGGTGGGGGTCTGGCGCACCTGCGTGCGCCGTTCGCCGGCGTCGCCGCCCTGGAAGTCGACCGTCACCGTCGTCGACTCTCCCGGTGCGAGGAGCACCTCGTGCTGCACCACGGATCGCCCGCTCACCAGCGCGGTCTGCACGGGCTCCTCGGTGCCGTCCCGGTCGGAACCCGCGAGCGTCGCGCCATCGGGGCCGTACACGGCGATGAGGGTGCGCACCGACCCCAGGGGCACGCCGTAACGCCCGTCACCCGTGACGTACGGGGGGAGGGCGGCGCCCGCGTCGCCGGGAGCGTCGTTGGTCCAGGTCACGCGCACCTGCGTGGTCGGCACTCCGGCGCACGCGCCGGTGGCGACGCCCACCGACGCCCGCGTGTAGTAGTCCATCTTCCCGCCGGTGGTGTCGTTCAGGAGCACGCCCACCGACGCCTCGTCGGTGCGGTCCGGCGGGATCGTGCCTCCGAGATCGGACGCCGCGAGAACCGCCTGCTCGTCCTCGTGAGCGCTCCAGACGCGGATGCGGTGCTCGTCGGCGGCGGAGGCGAGTGCGGCGAGGAGAGCCTGCGGTTCCGCGCCGGTGAGTGCGGTGGCGAGCAGCGCGCTCGCGGCCTGCGCGAAGATCTGATCCTGCACCGCCGGGTCAGGGACGGCCGCATAGATCTGCGAGAGCAGGACGTCGACGACCGAGTCGGAGGTCACGGTGAAGGGTCCGAACGAGAGGTCGCCGACCGCACCCATCAGATGCGCCGCGACGACGGTGTCCACCGCCACGACCCCGTCGACGGTGTCGCCGAAGACGCCCTGCCACCGGGTGGCGATCGCCGGCCCCGCCTCCGCGAAGTCGGGGATGCTGGTGAGGTTCTGCAGATATCGGCCGGGCCCGTCCTCGAACAGCGCGACCGTGCTCTCGCTGAGGGGGAGGGGCGCGTCGAGCGGCGGGAACTCCTGTGCCGACGCCTGCCGCACGAGTGTGATCCGGCCGTTCTCGGCGCGCAGGAGGGCGATGGAGCCGATGATCCCGCCCGAGGAGCGCAGCTCGGCGTTGTTCTGCATGGCCACCACGTAGGTGCGCGGTCCTTCGCCACCCAGCATCGACGGAAGGAGCGTCGCGGCTCCATGCAGGGTGCCCACCACGGTGGCCGCCTCCGTCACCGCCCCGCGCACCTCGCGCACGGCCTCCGCCAGCTCGGGGAGCGTCGCCCCGTCGTCGATGAGCTCCGCCCGGGACCGCGCCGCCTCGAGCACCTGCGCGGCATCCGCCAGCGGTGCCTCGATCGCGGCGAACGGAGCGAGGTCGATGGCGCCGTTG
>DAMDKH010000131.1:0-674 GCA_032099965.1 Microbacterium sp. | reverse complement strand
ACCGGGTCGGCGGTGAGGTCGCGTGCCGATTCGGCGTGCCGCGCGATGCTCGCCGCGACCGTGGCCGCCTGATCGAGGTCACCCGCGGCGATCGCGCTCTTCAGCTCGGACGATCTGTCGGCGACCGCCTGCAGGTTGTCGACGGCGCCCAGGCCCCGCACGGCGACCCACCCGAGCGCGAGCAGCACGCAGGTCAGCACCAGACCGACGACCCACCCGACACGTCGGCGTCGTCGGGGAAGCCGGCCGTCGCTCACGGGAGCATTCAAGCACGAACCCGTCGGCGGTGGGGCGTCGGCTGGACAATTGCTGACAGTCGCGGTCGGTCGGGATGGCGGTCCGCGGATCGGCCGTTCCCCGGGGATACCCTGATCGCATGAGTGCTCGGCTTCGCGTTGTCCTGGATCAGCTGGCACAGGTCTCGGAGCCGGATCAGGCATCCGCCGCGGTCGATCTCGCCCGCGCACTCGTGAAGACCACCCCCGCCGGATGCAGCGTCGAGGCGATCGTGCCGGCCGGCGCGGAGGTGTCGATCGCCGGACTGGCCGGCGTGCGCACCCTCGGTCTCGCTCGCCGCGAGCTCGCCGCCTCCTGGCAGCTCGGCATCGCCGCCGGCGTCGGCGGCGGCATGATCCACGCCCCGTCCCTCATGGCTCCGTTGGTGCGGCACGATC
>DAMDKH010000130.1:0-5743 GCA_032099965.1 Microbacterium sp. | reverse complement strand
CGTACTGCGGGGGCGCCGCGTACTGAGCCGAGGCGGGGTACTGCGGGGTCGAGGGGTACGGCGCCGCGGCGGGCGGCGGGTAGCCCTGTCCGTACGCGCCGGCGGGGGCTGCGGCGTACCTCTGCGCGGCGAGCACGTGCTCCGGAACCTGTCGGGGAGGCGGAGTGGCGGTGACCGCCCGCGCCGGATCGACGGCGTACGGGTCTCCGAGCTGCTCATCGGACCAGCCCATGTCGCGGCGCTCCACGTGGGCGACGAGGGTGTGGTCGAGGCCCTCGTAGCGCATGCGGCAGTCGAGGTACACCAGGGCGCCGCCGGTGGACTGCACGACCGCGGCGATGGCCTGCAGCGCGAGGACGAGGATCTGCGGGGCGAGCACCAGCAGCAGCGGACCGAGCACGGCGGTCACGTCCGGGTCGTCGGTCGGGGTGACGATGCTGATCAGCATGGGGCTGAGGAACGACGCCGGGATGCTCACGACCTGCATCGCCGTGTTCATGATGAGGCCGATGACGGCGGTGACCCCGAAGGCCACCCAGAAGCGGCCGCGGGTGAGGCGCCACGACCGGACGATGGCCGCCCGCACGTGCGCACGCTCGAGCACCAGGATCGAGGGGACGAGCAGCAGCTTGGTGCCGAGCCAGATGAAGAGGGGGATGCTGGCCAGCACGACGAGCACCACGATGCCGATGACGATCCCCGTGACGTCGCTTCCGTTGGCCAGAGCCCCCGCCACGAGACCCACGACGATCAGGGCGGCGACCGCGAAGAGCCCGAAGACGGCGGCGGCCACGAGAAGGGAGTAGGCGACCAGGCGCCAGAAGGCGGGCAGCATCCGCCGCCAGAGCATCCGCAGCGTCGCCTTGGTGCCGACCGCGGCGTAGCCGACGTCGGCGGCGACCACCCCCTGCATCATCGCCGTGAAGGCGACGGAAGCGAGGGCGACGATGATCGCGGCGACGATGTTGATGGCGATGGTTCCGCTCAGCACCGCCTCGAAGTCGGGGGAGGCGGGCGACAGCGTCGACAGACGCGTGAACGTCGTGAAGAGCACGACCCCCATGATCGCCGCCGTCACCAGGAGCACGACGAGCTGCACGACCACCGCGAAGCCGAACAGGGCCTTCGGGTTGTGTCGGAGAGCGGCGAACGCCTTGCCCAGGATCGTCCCGAAGGACAGCGGATGCAGCGGGATGATGCCCTTCTTCGGGGCGGGTGTCCAGGCCTGGACGGTCACAGGCACTCCCTCCGTTGTGCGCTCCCATCGTGCCATATCCCCCTCGTGGAGCGGGGACCTGGGGAACGTGAGACCGGGTGCCATAAGGTAACAGGTATGACCTCACGCATCCTCGTGGTCGACGACGACACCGCGCTCGCCGAGATGATCGGCATCGTGCTGCGCACGGAGGGTTTCGAGCCGGTGTTCTGCGCCGACGGTGCGCGGGCCGTCGAGGAGTGGCGCACGCAGCGCCCGGACCTCGTGCTCCTCGACCTCATGCTCCCGGGCATGGACGGGATCGAGATCTGCACGCGCATCCGCGCCGAATCGGGCATCCCGATCATCATGCTCACGGCGCGCAGCGACACCGCCGACGTGGTGCGCGGTCTCGAGGTCGGCGCCGACGACTACATGGTCAAGCCGTTCAATCCGAAGGAGCTGGTGGCGCGCATCCGCACGCGGCTCCGCCCGGCCCCGCAGACGGGCAGCGAGCAGCTGCGGGTCGGCGACCTCACCGTCGACGTCGACGCGCACGAGGTACGACGCGGCACCGACCCCATTCCGCTCACGCCCCTCGAATTCCAGCTCCTCGTGGCGCTGGCGTCGAAGCCGCAGCAGGTGTTCTCGCGCGAGATGCTGCTCGAGCAGGTCTGGGGCTACCACTACAAGGCGGACACGCGCCTGGTGAACGTGCACGTGCAGCGGCTGCGCGCCAAGGTGGAGCTCGATCCCGACAACCCCAAGATCGTCATGACGGTCCGTGGCGTCGGCTACCGCGCGGGGAGCGCGGTCTAGGCACGACATGACGGCGACGAGCGCGACCACCACGACGGTCGCCGTCCTGCGCGACTGGCGGGGATGGCCGACCCTCCTCTCCGCACTCTGGCGCCGATCGCTGCGGTTCCGCACCCTGGCGGTCACCCTGGTCGCGACGTCGCTGGCGATCTTCATCACCTGCGTGACGATGGCGCTCGTCATCCAGAACGACCTCTTCGTGTCCCGCAAGAACCAGGCCCTGGAAGACGCCCGCCGTGCGGTCGACATCGCCCAGAGCACGTTCGACGTCGCCGAGGTGGGCGACGACCCGGCGGCACTCGCCGACCTGTGGAACACGGTGCAGGAGGGGATCGCGCGCAACTCGAACGCCGATCTGCTCACCGGCATCAGGATCGATTCGGACGCCGATGCCGTGCGTCTGAACGGCTTCACCGCCGGCCTGAGCGCCAGTCTGCTGAGCGACGGTCTGCGAGCGCGCGTCGTGCAGTTCGACGACCGCCAGGCCTGGCAGTCCGTCGCGCTGCCGGTGGAGGGCGGCGGGACGGTGCCGGGCATCATCGTCGGCCAGCAGCTCGTGGTCCCCGAGGCCGGTCCGTTCGAGATCTACGTGGCCTACGACCTGTCGGACGCCGATCAGACCCTGGTGTTCGTGCAGCGCACGCTGTGGATCGCGGGGATCGGACTCGTGGCCATCGTCGCGACGATCTCGTGGTTCGTGCTCCGCACGGTCTCGACACCGATCATCCAGGCGGCCGAGACCAGCGCCCGCCTCGCCTCCGGCGATCTCGGCGTGCGGCTGGAGGTCCACGGCGAGGACGAACTGGCCACCCTCGGCCGTTCGTTCAACGCCATGGCCGACAGCATCGAAGCGCAGATCAAGGAGCTGGGGGAGCTCTCCATGGTGCAGCAACGGTTCGTCTCGGACGTCTCGCACGAACTCCGCACGCCCCTGACGACCATCCGCCTCGCCGCCGACATGCTCAACGACCAGCGTGACGGGTTCGACCCGGTCACGGCCCGGGCGGCGGAGCTCATGCACGCGCAGGTCCAGCGCTTCGAGACGCTCCTCGCCGACCTCCTCGAGATCAGCCGGTACGACGCCGGATCCGTGCAGCTCGAGCTCGAGGCGACCAGCCTCACGCATGTCGCAGAAGACGTGATCGACCAGATGCGGCCGCTCGCCGACGGGCACGGGTCGGAACTGCGCCTCGTCGCACCGGGCGGGTACTCGCCGGTCGACATGGACCCCCGACGGGTGCGGCGGGTGCTGCGCAACCTCATCGGCAACGCGATCGAGCACGGCGAGGGGCGGCCGATCGTCGTCACGGTCGACAGCAACCAGCACGCCGTCGCCGCCGGGGTGCGCGACTTCGGACTCGGGATGGAGCCCGGCGACGCGGAGCGGGTCTTCGACCGGTTCTGGCGCGCCGATCCGTCCCGGCAGCGCACCATCGGCGGCACCGGGCTCGGCCTGTCGATCGCGCTCGGAGACGCCACCCTCCACGGCGGGACGCTGGCCGTCTGGTCGGAGGTCGGGGTGGGGACGCACTTCGTGCTCACCCTGCCTCGACACGGCACCGAGCTGGACGGTCCGAGCCCCATCCCCGTGGAGCCGCAGGAGCCGCTGGCCGAACTCGGCGACGCGACCCAGCCGATCTCGCTCGCCGAGCTCAGCGCCGCCCTGCGCGACGAGAACGGCGGGGGACGATGACGAGGATGCTGCGCCGTTGGCTGCGCGCCGGAGCGCTCGCCGCCGTCACCGCTCTCCTGCTCACCGCGTGCACGGGGTTGCCCAGCACGGGAGACGTCAACGTCGGACTGGAACTGGGGGAGTCGCCCGACGACACCGACTTCCTCCCTCTCGCCTCCGGCCCGGCACCGGGCGCCGATCCTCAGGAGATCGTGGAGGGGTTCATGGAGGCCTCGATCACCCCCGCCGACAACTGGGAGATCGCTCGCCGCTTCCTCACCTCCGAGATGCAGCGGGACTGGCGGCCCGGCACCGGGGTGTCGATCGACGCCTCCGCCGACGCGCGGTCGGTGATCTCCTCGCTCGCGCCCGACGACGAGGACGCCGAGGAGGCGAGCGTCGAGGTGGTCCTCGCCCAGGTCGCCAGCGTCGACGGCGCCGGCGGGTACTCCGCATCACCCGGGTCGTCCAACCTGTCCTTCTCCCTCGAGAGATCGAAGGGGGAGTGGCGGATCTCGCAGGCCCCCGACGGCATCGTCATCGACCAGAAGCGCTTCTCGACCGTGTTCGAGGGGTACCCGCTGCAGTACTTCGACAGCACCTGGACGCGTCTCGTCCCCGACGTGCGATGGTTCCCCCGGCGAGCGAGCATCGCGACCACCGTCACGCAGGCGCTCATCGGCGGGGAGCCGAGCGACTGGCTCGATCCCGCCGTGCAGTCGGCGTTCCCCGCCGACGTGCAGCTGGCCCAGGACGCCGTTCCGATCGACGCCGACCAGATCGCCGAGGTGTCGCTGACCCGCCCGGCCACGCGCCTCGACACGGCGACCCTCGCCCGCATGCGCACGCAGCTCCAGGGGACGCTCCAGGCCTCCGGCGTGCATGTCACGCAGGTGCGCTTCGTCGTCGACGGACGCGCGGTCGACGCCGGGGTGGTGAGCGTGGTCGAGCCGCCGCCGGATTCCGGTCCGCTCGTGCTGCTCGACGGATCCTTCGGGTCGATCGTCGGCGACGAAGTCGTCCCCCTCGACGGGGTCAGTGACGAGATCGTGGGCATCGAGCAGCCGATCGTCGCCGTCGATGTCGCTGCCGACGACGCCAGTGCGGCCGTGCAGTTGGCGGACGGGCACGTCTATCTCGCCTCGGACGGTCGTGTGGATGAGCTCGACGCCCGCGCCGACCTCGTCGCTCCGTCCCTCGATCCCTTCGGCTACACGTGGACGGTGCCCGCGAGCGCGCCGGCCGCTCTGCAGGCGGTGGGCAGCGACGTGGCGGCGCAGCCGATCGCGGGTGCCTGGCCGGACGCCTCCTCCGTCGAGGCGATCAGGGTGTCGGCCGACGGGGCCAGGATCGCCGCGATCATCACCGTCGGCGGTCAGCGCTGGGCGGTCGTCTCCGCCATCGTCCGCGACGAGAACGGCGCACCGTCGGAGATCGGCGGGATCACGCAGCTCACCCGCGTCGACGCCTCGGTCGAGGGGTTGATCTGGATCGGCGACTACCGGATCGGCGTGCTCGTCGACCCCGCAGGACCGGAGCTCATCACGCAGATGGTCGGAGGCGTCGGGTTCGTCGAGAGCAGTCCGAACGGAGCCACCGCCATCGCCGGCTCACGGAACGCATCGGGGGTCCGGGTGCTCGACACGGACGGGGTGCTCTTCACACACGCCGGGTCGGCATGGCGCGAGATCGCGTCGGGCGTCGCCCTCCTCGCCACCCGCGCCGGACAGTGAGCGTCTCGCCCTGCACGTGCGGGGCGCACCCTCCCGCTCTCCCGGAACGCCTGTCCTGATCGCTCCCGGCTCGGACGGGCGGCGAGGATCGGACCATGCCCGAGACGCTGAGCCCCCTCGTCGACGAGATCCTCGCCTTCATCCTCGCCGCGACCTGCGCGGGCTGCGATGCCCCGGGCACGATGCTCTGCGCCCTCTGCCGAGCGGGATGCACCGCAGCTCCGGTCCGGACGTGGACCCCGTCGGGCACCGCCGTGCACGCCGCTCTGGAGTTCTCCGGCGTCCGAGCGCGCTGCATCCGTCGGCTCAAAGGCCGGGGCGAGA
>DAMDKH010000129.1:0-5916 GCA_032099965.1 Microbacterium sp. | reverse complement strand
GCGAGCGCGCCCACCGCGGGCGTGCCGGGCTTCGACGGGTCGACCGTCGGCAGGTCCTGACCGGGGATGCTCGGCGCCGGGTCGACCGTCGCCGCACGCACGATCACGCCGGCGTCCCACGTCGGGTCGATGCCCTCCGTGGCCCGCACGTCGTTCCACGCGTAGTCCTGCGTGAGGTGCACGTTGTCCGGACCCAGCACGATCGTCTGGGTCAGACCGGTGGCGGTGTCGGCGTCGGAATCGAGCGTGTCGTCGGTTCCGGCATCCGCCTGCGTGAAGACGTACGTCTTCTTCTGCTCGTCGGTCAGCGTGAACCGCACGCGGTACTCGCCGGCCGGGAGCTCGTCGAACAGGTAGCGGCCGCGGTCGTCGGTCGTCGTGGTCGCGATGACCTCACCGTCGCGGATCAGCGCGACGGAGACACCGGGCAGCACCTGCTCGTCGTCGTCCTGACGGCCGTCCTTGTCGGCGTCGATCCACGTGACGTCGCCGATCGCGTACGTCTTCTCCGGCTCTTCCGTCACGCCCGGCGTGTTGTAGAGCACCACATCGTCGGAGACGCCGTTCGCGGCGACCGTGATGCGCGCCGGCTCGGTGGCCTTCTGGTAGCCGGCGGGCGCGACGTCCTCCCGCAGCCAGTACGTTCCCGCGGTCTTCACCGTCGGGGTCGCGCCGGTGGCGGTGACGATCTTGCCCTCCACGACGCGCAGGTCGTTCAGCACGACCGTTCGCGCGTCATCCGCGAGCACCGAGAACCGGGCGGTCGGATCGGTGATCAGCTTGGCGGCGTCGGTGCTGTCGCGCTTGAGCAGGCTCAGCGGCAGGTCGTTCGTCGGAGTGATGGTGGCACTCGCGGCGTTGATGACGTTGGTGATGCCCACGTTCGCCCGGAAGTCGGTGACCCGCACCGCGAAGTGCAGGGCGAGCGTCTGCCCGCTGACGAGCCGCCCGCGCTCCAACGTCACCGTGTCGGTGGCCGCGTCGTAGTCGGCGGTGATGTTCGTCCCGGGGATGCGGTAGGTCGTGGCGCCCGAGGTCTCTCCCGTGGCGACGTCATCGGGGTCGACGAACCCGACGAACTCGACGCCCGCCGGCAGCACGTCGACCACGTCCTCGACCATGTTCGTGAACGTGCCGTGGGGCGTGAGCTCGACGCGGTAGACGAACTCGTCGCGAACCAGCTGGCCCTCGGCATCCATCTCGACGCGCAGGCTGCCGGTGAACGCGTCGTTGACGGCGTCGTAGACGCGCTTGCGCACCTCCATCTCGTTGCCGAAGCTCGTCGCCTTCGTGCGCGAGATCGAGGTGTAGACGATCTCCTGACCCTCGCCCTCGTAGCGGGCGGCGTTGTCGATGGCGATGGTCTGCTTGCCCTGCACGATCTGGGTGGGCAGTCCGACCGTCACGGTCCAGCTCTTCGTGAACGGGGCGGCGGCGGATGCTCCCCACGCGGCGTCCTTCGGGAACGCGTCGTTCGGCGCGATGACGAGATCGCCGTCGGCGTCGAGCGTCACGTCGAAGGTGTCGCCGTCGAGCGGGAAGTTGTGGTCGTAGGCGCCGGTGATCGACGCCTTGATGGCCGGGAGGGTCTTCTCGGTGACGTCGAAGACGTCGTGGTCGACCTCGTCGACGATGCGGGACGACGCGGCGTCACCGACGTTCGCGCCGATCGTGAACGTGTAGGGGATGGTGGTCGACGTGCCGGAGGTCACGCTGACGGTGCCCGCCGGCGTCGTCTTCGCGAAGCGGTTCGGGTCATCGACGCCGCCCGAGGTGTCCTTCGGCACGGTGATCGTCGTCGACGCGGTCTTCGTCTCGTACCGGCCGGCGGCGTAGACGAAGCGCGCGGTGTTGTCGACGCGGTACTGGGTGGCGTAGGGGTTCTCGCCGCTCGCCCGCTGCGGCAGCGCGTCGATGGATGCCCGCAGCTTCAGCGTGTACGTCGCCGCGACATCGGCGCCCAGGTTGACGAACAGGTTCTTGCCGTCGATGACGTACGTGTGGCGGTACTCGTCGGCGGCGATCGCGCTCTCGAGATCCCCCTCGAGACCGCGCGCCGGCGTGAGCGTCACGACGGCGCCGGACTGGTCGGTGGCGGTGACGACGTCGGCGGCATCCGTGTTCCACCGGACCTCTGCCGGGAGCGTGTCGCGGACGACGACGTTGCGGGTGAGGGCGAAGGGCCCGTCGGCGAACGGAGCGAAGACGGTGAGGTCGGCGCGCAGCGTGTACGTCGCGGCGATCGGCTCGTCGAGGGCGGCGCCGGCGGAGAGGCGCTCGTCGAGCTGGACGGCCGTCGGATCGACGGACTTGCCGAAGGCCGCTCCGGTGCCGGGGCGGTCCTGGCCCTTCACGGTGCCGCTGATGCGGGTGGTCGTGCTGCGCGCGCCGCCGTTGACGTCGACCCGGTTGGTCAGCGAGACGGAGTACGAGCCGCCGTTGAGCGGATCGACGGCGTCGTACGCCGCCTGCAGCTCGACGCGGAGAGCCTCGAGCTCGGCGGCATCGGCGATCTTGGCCTGGTAGGTGAAGGTGTAGACGGAGTTCGCCTCGGCGCGGAAGGAGTGCGTGAAGGTGGATCCGGAGATCGAGGGCAGCTCGGTGAGGGCGGTGGTGACCGGGTTGAGGTCGTTCTCGTCGCGGACGGTCTTCGATCCGCTGAGCGATCCGCCGACGTAGGCGAGGTGCGCGCCCAGGGTGTCGGTGAGGGTGACGTCGCGCGCGTCGGCGCTCGACACCGTGACCGTGTAGGGCAGGACCGCGTCGAGTGCGCTCGGCGCGATGACCACACGACCGTCGACGACGGAGTGGGGGATGTTCACGCCCCCCACGGTCTTGGCCGACGACGTGCCGGTGGACTGCGGCGCCTCGCCGGGCCGGGTGACGATGACGCGCTGCGTCGTGGGCGTGCCGCCGACGTTCCAGACGAGGTCACGGGCCTCCGACCGCGCCACCTGGTCGACGACGAAGCTCAGGTCGAGCACGCCCTGGTTGACGTCGGTCGGGAAGGGATCGCGGAAGGTGACGACGAGGTCGCCTTCGGCGTTCATCGCGAGCGACGCGACGGCGGTGTTGCCGGCCGGCACGACGAGTGCGGCCTCGGGGATGGTGATCCCCTCGGGCAGGCCGATCGCCACCACGGCGCCGTCGTCCATGCTGCCGTAGCCGAGCTGGAAGACGTAGGTGCCGCCCTCGGTGAGCACGGGGGTGCCGTCGTGCACGCTGCCCGACTCGACGGGGAAGACCGTGACGCTGCCTCCGGCGGCGAGCGCCGGTGTGCTCAGGCCGGCGACGGCGAGCAGGGCCGCGAGGACCCCTGCCAGCCAGGTCGTGAGGATGCGCGCGCGGGATCGCCGCGCGATGTGCTCGGACATCAGTACTCCATCTACAGATCAGAGGGCGCGCCGGGATCGCGCGTCCCTTCGCACCACGAAGCGGTGCGGGGGCGGTCGGCCGAGGGGAGACGGCCGGGGGCGAGGGCGAGAAGCCCGTCACAGGGAGAGACCGACGATACCGGCGGCGATTACGCGGCGGACAGGGTGAACCGGGGGTGAAATACGGGCGGCGTTGCGGGCGCGACCGGACGGCGGCGAGGCCCGGAGACGAGAGAAGGGGACGAGGTGTGTCTCTAATCAGTGGGCGGCCACCACGGGCGTCTCGTCGACGGTCGCCGCGGGCTTGCGGACGAAGAACGCGAGCACGACCGCGGCCGATGCGATGCACGCGCCCACGAGGAACGCCGTGTGCACCCCCGCGGCGGTGGCGCCGACCGGGGTGGCGCCGGAGGCGGCGGCATCCGCGACCCCCAGCGACATGAGCGTGATGAAGAGGGCCGTTCCCGCCGCGCCCGCGACCTGCTGGATGGTGCTCATCGTCGCGCTGCCGTGCGAGTAGAGGGCCCGGGGCAGCGAACCCAGCGCCGAGGTGAGCAGCGGCGTGAACACGAAGCCGAGGCCGAGGTTCAGCGTCATGTGCACGGCGATGATCCAGCCGATGCTGCTCGTCGCATCGAAGGTCGCCATGCCCCACAGTGCGCCCGCCGCCACGATCATGCCGGGGATGACGAGGGGCGTCGGGCCGAAGCGGTCGAACAGCGAGCCCACGACCGGGGCGATGACGCCCATGAGCACGCCACCGGGCAGCAGCATCAGCCCCACGGTGAGCGTGTCGAGCGAGAGCACCTGCTGGAGGTAGATCGGCAGGAGGATGAGCGACCCGAACAGCGCCGACATCACGACGACCACGAGCACGACCGCCAGGCTGAACGACCGCGACGTGAAGGTGCGGAGGTCGAGGAGGGCGGCATCGGTCCGCTGCAGACGCAGCTGGCGCAGCACGAACACCAGCAGGGCGATCGCGCCGACGACGAGCGGGATCCACACGGGCACCGGGGCGTGGCCGGATGCCGACTCCCCGATCGAGCTGAGGCCGAAGATCAGCCCGCCGAACCCGAGCGCCGACAGCACCACCGAGAGCACGTCGAACCGCGCGGCGCGGGTCTCGGTGATGTTGCGCACCCAGACGGCGCCGAGGGCGAGGGCCAGCACGGCGATCGGCAGCACGAGCCAGAACATCCAGCGCCAGTCCAGCGCGGCGAGGATGATGCCCGAGACCGTCGGGCCGATCGCGGGGGCCACGGCGATGACGATGGAGATGACGCCCATCATGCGGCCGCGGTGGGTGGGCGGCACGACGTTGAGCACGGTGGTGAACAGCAGCGGCATCATGATGGCGGTGCCGGAGGCCTGCACCACGCGGCCGGCCAGAAGCATCCCGAAGCCCGGCGCGGTCGCCGCGATCAGGGTGCCGATCGCGAAGAGGGTCATCGCGGTGAAGAAGAGGGTGCGCAACGGGAAGCGGGCCAGGAGGTACCCGGTCAGGGGGATGACCACGGCCATGGTCAGCAGGAAGCCCGTGGTGAGCCATTGCGCGGTGGCCGCGGTGATGTCGAGGTCGACCATCAGGCTCGGCAGCGCGACGCCCATGATCGTCTCGTTGAGGATCACGACGAACGCCGAGGCGACGAGGAGGGCGATCACGGGACCCGAGCGAGGAGCCGGCGGTGAGGTGGGGGTGGAGGCGGTGTCGGGGGTCTGTTCCAGAGTCATGTACGGCTTCTTCGTTTCGTGCGGGAGGGAGGGCGCGACGGCGGCCCGTCCTCTATTGTGGCAGACTCTGCCAGTTTGGCGGTCGATGCAAGAATGAACGGATGATGACATCCGAAGACGCCGCCGCCCTGCCCGGGCTCCGCGAGCGTCGGCGACGGCAGACCCGGCGGGAGATCGCCGATGCCGCGATCCAGCTGTTCTGCCGCCAGGGGGTCGAGCACACCACGGTCGACGACATCGCGCACGCCGCGGGCGTCTCGCCCCGCACCTTCTTCCGCTACGCCGCCACGAAGCAGCATGCGATCTTCGTCGACGACGACGGACGGGAGCGCCTGCTCGCCGCCGTGCGCGCGGATGCGGCGGCCGGCGCGTCTCCCCTCGCCGCGATCGAACGCGCTCACACCCTTCTGCTGGCCGAGTTCGACGACCTCTCCCCTGCGGAGCAGGAGCGCGGGCTGCGCGTGCGCGAGCTCATCTTCGCCGACGAAGGACTGCTGGCTCTCGCGCTCGCCCGCGACGCCGAGACCCTCGACCAGCTCGTCGCCTTCGTGCGCGAACGCGACCCCGGCACCCTGAGCGCGCTGCAGGCCCGCACCCTGGTGACCGCGGTCGGCACGGCCTTCCGCCTCACCCTCGACGAGTGGGCCCATCGAGCCACCGACGGCGAGCGCGTCTCGACCCGCCGGCTCTACGCCGAGATCCGCGGCACCCTCGTCGCGTTCTTCGGCGATGCCTGACGCCGCGCGTCCCGAGCGGGTGCACGATCCGCGGCGCGTGCGGATGCATCCGACCCTCAGGTGAGCGGCGG
>DAMDKH010000128.1:0-5952 GCA_032099965.1 Microbacterium sp. | reverse complement strand
CGCCTGACGGCTGCGGCTGCCCTCGACGAGCGTGCCGTCCTCGGCGACGAGGGCCGCCTCCATCTTCGTGCCGCCGACATCGACGGCCAGGGCGTAGCGCGTCACTGGGGGTCGAGTCCGAGGTCGTCGAGATCGAACGCCGCACGCCACTCGAGACCCTCGGCCTCGATCGCGGCCTGGGCCCCGGTCTTGCGGTCGACGATGACCGCGACCGCCACCACCTCGGCCCCTTCGCGGCGGAGCGCCTCGACGGCCTTGAGGGCGGACTGCCCGGTGGTCGAGGTGTCTTCGAGCACGACGACGCGCTTGCCGGCGACGTCCGCCCCTTCGATCTGGCGGCCGCGGCCGTGGTCCTTCGGCTCCTTGCGCACGACGAAGGCGTCGAGCGGACGCTCGGTCGACACCGAGGCGTGCATGACGGCGTTCGCGATCGGGTCGGCGCCGAGGGTGAGCCCGCCGACCGCGGCGACGTCGAGGTCGGAGACGAGGTCGAGCATGATGCGGCCGATGGCCGGGGCGGCGCGATGGTCGAGCGTGAGCTTGCGCATGTCGACGTAATAGGTGGCCTGCTTGCCACTGGAGAGGGTGAAGTCGCCGTGGAACACCGCCTCGTCCGTGATGAGGGCGAGAAGGTTCCGGCGGTCTGTGTCGAGTGCGGTCACGGCGTCCAGTGTAGATCGCCGCGGCTCTGACTGCGCTGTCATTCCTCGGGGCGGTGTCGGACCTCCGCTGTCCGACCCCCTGACTAGGCTGGACGCATGCGCTTGGCCACCTGGAACGTCAACTCCATCCGCACCCGCGTCGCCCGCACCGTCGAGTTCGCCGTGCGCGAGGACATCGACGTGCTCGCCATGCAGGAGATCAAGTGCAAGCCCGAGCAGTTCCCGTACGCGGCGTTCGAAGAGGCCGGGTACCAGGTCGAGGTGCACGGGCTCAATCAGTGGAACGGCGTGGCCATCGCGAGTCGCCTGCCGATGAGCGACGTGCGCACCGCGTTCGACGGCATGCCCGGGTTCGCGAAGGGCCACGAAGGGCCGGATGCCCCGCTCGAAGCGCGTGCCCTGGGGGTCATGGTCGACGGGGTACGCGTCTGGAGCCTGTACGTGCCGAACGGCCGTTCGCTCACCGACCCGCACTACGTCTACAAGCTGCACTGGCTCGAGGCGCTGAAGGCCTCCACCGCCGCCGAGCTCGCGGCGAACCCCGAACTGCCGCTCGCCCTCGTGGGCGACTTCAACATCATCCCCTTCGACACCGACAACGGCGACCCCGACATCGTCGAGGGCGTCTCCACGCACGTGTCCCCGCCCGAGCGTGCGGCGTTCTTCGCTCTCGCCGAAGCGGGCGTGACCGACGTGGTGCGCCCACTGCTGCCCGACGGGTACACCTACTGGGACTACCAGCGGCTCAAGTTCCCGCGCAACGAGGGCATCCGCATCGACTTCATCCTCGGCTCGCCCACCCTGGCCGGCGCCGTGTCGGGAGCGTCGATCCACCGCGAGGAGCGCAAGGGCGAACAGCCCAGCGACCACGTGCCGGTGGTCGCCGAGTTCGATCTCTCCGGCACCGGCGGCGATGACGACGACGATCTCCCGATGATCTTCTCGTGAGCGTGTGGGTCGGCGGCTGCCCCATCGGGCAGTGCCGGCGGCTCAGCCGACCCCGGCACCGGCTGCAGTCGCACCCGTAGCGCCGGCCCCCGCGCCGACGCAGGCTGGGTGAGCGGCAGCGAAGAAGGCCACTCGCACGAAGATGAACGACGACGCCGACACCGACCAGGACGGCCCTACCCGTGCGGCCTACTTCGCCGGCCGCGACAATGACCGCTGGCGGAAGTCGAGAAGTTGCGGTGCTGGATATGGCAGGGAGCCTGCTACCGCATCGACAGCCCGACTGACGCCTGGTAGCCGCTTACTCGGCGTCGCCGTCGTCGCGCGGGAACAGCGCGACGACGGTGGCGACGATGGTGAGCAGGTCAATGAATCGCTTGGCGGACGGTGGGTGCCCAGCGAGTACGCGCGCGACGTGTTCGACGGCCCGGGCGGCCGGTCGAAGCCGGAAGCCGCCGCGCGTTCCCTTGCGGAGCAGTGCCCCGCAGTCGGCCGGTATCGGGTGTTCCGAACGACCGCCGAAGAGGCACACGCGGCCGCGTCTGCGGGGCGTCCTGCGCAGGCGACAGTCGAGGTCGATAAGTCCCGCAGCGCGCGTGACGGCACGCTCATCGACACGGCACTCGCTCGCACTCAACAGCGTGCCGTGGTCGCACGCCCCGCGAGCACCAATCGCGGGACACCGACCAACGGCACAGAGCGTTCCTAACCGTTCGCTCCCTTGCCCTGAGAACGGTCTTGGCGTCATTCGCGGAGCGGCCGCAGATTTGAGCACCGTACGCCGCCAGTCCGCGGCTTCAATGAAGGATCTGTAACCGATCGGTTTTCTGGAGCGCGTAATGAATCGCTCTCTTCGATGTCTCATGGTTGTCGGCGTGTTCGCTGACTCCCCATCGCGTGTCCTTCCGACGCGCAAGGTGAGGGCTGCCTGCGGCCCTCACCTGACGGGATTCGCCTCGGACGCACCCAAGGAGCGCCGCGTTGACCACTCTCACTGCAAAGGCCCCGATCATCCATCGGCTCACGCACCGTCCGCGCACGACGGACGATGCTCCCCGGAAATTGCGCTCCCTATATCGGATTCATCCGATGCCTGATAACTTGCCGAGAGATTCCTCAAGGCGCGCTGTACGCGTTTCGGGCGCTGAGGGTGATCTCACGTTCGCCAGCTTCGGGAGGGGGACTCATGTCAAGGCCTAATGGTCGCGCGCGCATGCGTGCATGGTTCGAGAGGCGATCGGTTGGCCGATCCGCACTCGCTGCTCTAGGAGTGGCCGCCCTCGCGGGGGCATCACTGGTCGGCGCGACCAGCGCTGCCAGCGCCGCTCCGGGGACTCCGGGGACTCCGCAGGCCAACAGCGTTGTCTTCCAGGAGGACTTCGAGAACGGACCGGGCACCGCCCCGCAGGGCCTTGTCGCGTACACGGGCGCCGGTGGTCAGACGTACACCGCAGCCCCGGCGTGGCTGTCGAACTGCAACGGCAGCATCGTCAACTACAACATCCCGTATACGACGACAGGCAACTGCGTCTCGCCGAACAGCTCCGCAAACCTGCGGCAGCTCGTCTACGCGCTCGGAGTGCACGCCGGTGCTGCGGACCCGGCCGCGAACGACGCGGTGGCGGCCTACACCGAGAACAACCCGGGCGTGAACGCGGTCGAGTTCCAGACGGTGAACAACATCCCGCTCGCTCAGGCGAACGGTCGTTTCCTGACCTTCAGCGTCGACACCGCCGCTGTGAACTGCGCCGTGTCCGCACCGCAGTACCAGTTCGCGTTCCTCAACGAAGGTGGCGCCGCGACCAACGTCGGCGGCGTGCTCAACGCCTGCTCGTCCGGCACCACGGTCACGGCACCCGCCGTCGGGCCCGTCCCGAGCCAGCCCATCAACGTCGGCACCTACACCTCGAACGGCTCCGTGCTGTTCTCGGGTGCGTCGTTGGGCATCCGGATGACCAACGCGAACGGCTCCGGCGTCGGTAACGACGCTGCGTTCGACAACATCCGCATCCTCGACGTCACCCCGCAGCTGGACAAGGCGTTCAGCCCCGCATCGGTCGTCGCGGGCGGGGTCTCCACCCTGACGCTGACGATCACGAACACGTCGGATCTCGCCGCGAAGAACGGCTGGTCTGTCACCGACGCGCTGCCGGCAGGTCTGACGATCGCTGACGGCGCGGCCGCGACGACCTGTTCCGCCGGAACGGTCACCGCACCCGTGGGCGGGACCTCGGTCACCGCGACCGGCAACCTGGCGGCCGGACAGGCGTCCTGCACGGTCACCGTCAACGTGACCTCGCCCGTCGCGGGCACGTTCACGAACGGCCCGGACAACATCACCAGCGTGGGCCTCAACCCGCCCGCGGACACCACGGTGGAATTCGTTCCGCAGGCTCCGGCGATCCGCGTCGTGAAGTCGGCCACGCCGACCTCTGAGGAAGAGTTCACGGTCGGCCAGGAGGTCACGTACTCGTTCGTGGTGACCAACACCGGCAACGTCCCCCTGACGGACGTCGAGGTCATCGAGGGCGAGTTCACCGGTACGGGCATCCTGTCGCCGGTCGTCTGCCCCGCGGGCGCTGCCGACCTCGCGCCGGCGGCCTCGGTCACCTGCACCGCCACCTACACGGTGACGCAGGATGACGTGGATGCTGGATCCATCACCAACGACGCCACCGCGACGGGCACCCCGCCGGAGGGAACCCCGCCGGTGTCGCCGCCGTCTGAGGTCATCCTCCCCGCGGTTGACCCGGCGCCCGCCCTGAGCATCGTCAAGAGCTCGGACGTGGAGACGGTCGCTGCCGCGGGTGACGAGATCGAGTACTCGTTCCTCGTGACCAACACCGGAAACGTCACCCTGACCGACGTGACCGTGACGGAGACCGAGTTCTCCGGCACGGGCACCACCCCGGTCGTCGTCTGCCCCGCCGGCGCAGCGTCGCTCGCCCCGACCGCGGCGGTCACCTGCACCGCGACCTACACGGTCACGCAGGCCGACGTGGACGCGGGCACCATCACGAACATCGCTTCGGTGACCGGCACGCCGCCGAGCCCGCTGACCCCGCCGCCGGTTGTCCCGTCGAACGAGGTCATCGTCGACGTCCCGCCGGCACCGGCGCTCGAGATCGACAAGATCGCCACCCCGGAGACCATCACCGCCGCCGGGCAGACGATCAACTACTCGTTCGTGGTGACCAACACCGGCAACGTGACCCTGACGAACGTCGGAGTCACCGAGGGCGAATTCTCCGGAACCGGTGAGCTGTCCGATGTGGTCTGCCCCGCAGGGGGGCAGCTTCGCTCGCACCGACTGCATCGGTGACCTGCACCGCCACCTACGTGGTGACGCAGACGGACGTGGGCGAGATCACCAACACCGCCACCGCGACCGGCACCCCGCCGAACCCGCTGACCCCGCCGCCGGTGTCCCCGCCGGACGAGGTCACGGTCGATGTGACCGCTAACCCGGCGATCACGGTCGTGAAGTCCGCTGACGAGGCCGCTCAGGCCGACATCGCCGCGGGCCAGGAAGTGACGTACTCGTTCCTGGTGACCAACACCGGCAACGTCACGCTGACCGACGTCGAGGTCATCGAGGGCGAGTTCTCCGGAACCGGCGAGCTCTCCGCGATCTTGTGCCCGGAAGAGGCCTCCAGCCTCGCCCCCGGCGCACAGATCACCTGCGAGGCCACATACACGATCACGCAGGCCGACGTGGACGCCGGAACGGTGACGAACACCGCCACCGCGACCGGCACCCCGCCCACCGGCCCCGACCCCGTCTCTCCGGAGTCTGAGGTCGCGATCCCCAGCGTTCCGGCCCCTGGCCTGAACATCGTCAAGACGGCTGACATCCAGCGCGCGACCACGGTCGGGCAGGTCGTCACGTACTCGTTCGTGGTCACCAACACCGGTAACCTCACGATGACCGACGTCGTCGTGAACGAGACGGGCTTCACCGGCACCGGAACGCTGTCCGCAGTGACCTGCCCCGCCGGGGCTGCGTCGCTCGCACCGGGCGCGCAGGTCGTCTGCACCGCGACGTATCGAGTGACGCAGGCCGACCTCAACGCGGGATCGATCCGCAACGTGGCCACCGCGGGCGGTACGACGCCGGGCGGAGACCCGTTCACGTCTGACCCGTCCGCGGTCACCGTGACGACCCCGGGCACTCCCCTCGCGATCACGGGTGGACAGAACCTCCTCCCGTTCGCGGGCGGTGCGGTCCTCCTGCTGATCGCAGGCGGCACGCTGCTCTACGTTCGCCGCCGGAAGGAACTGAACCGCTAAACACGGCCTCGCCGTAAGCAGAAGGGCGGGTGTGTGGGACTCCCACACACCC
>DAMDKH010000127.1:0-5967 GCA_032099965.1 Microbacterium sp. | reverse complement strand
GCCGAGGACGTCGGCGAACGTGCGCCGGAGCGCTGCGCGCAGCGTGTGCGCGCCGAATAGCACGTGCGGGCGGGCGAGCCAGAGGTCGCGCCACTCGTCGACGGCGGGCAGGACGTCGTCCCAGAGCTGGGTGGTCTGGGTCGCTTCGGTCCACCCCTCCCGGTGCACGCGGGCACGCGCGGCGATGGGGTGCTCGCCCTCGCCGAGTCCGAAGACCAGCGGGTGCCAGGTCTCGCCGTCGAGGGTGAACTCGACGTTCGCGCCCCGCAGCTCGCCGGTCCGGGTGGCGGCGGTGAGGTAGCTCTGCAGCGTCTGCTGCACGGCCTCTTCGGTCATCTCGCTCACGCCTGCACCGCCTTGAGGAGGGTGACGCGCATCGCGGCCTTGGCGTACGAGACGGCCGGGTACAGCCCCTTCGCGATCTCCTCGGTCGCCTTGACGGCGTCGCGGGCCGCCGCGTATTCGGCGTGCGCCTGCGGCTCGACCGCTGCCCATGCGTCCTCGTGGATGCCGACGCGGCGCGCGGGGCGGGCGACGACGACGGTGGCGTCGTCGCCGTGCTTCCATCCGGTCGCGAACGCGTCGGGGAACTCGGCCTCGAGGAGCGCGGAGAACTCGGCGCGGGCGGCGGCCTTGGCCTGTTCTGCGGCCTTCGCTGCGCGCTCGGCGGCGATCATCGTCACCTTCGCCGCTTCGAGGTCGGGGCTGATCTGCTCGACGGGGGCGCCGGCGTCCATCCACGCGAGGAAGTCGTCGGCGGCGGCGACGAGCTCGTCGATGCGCGCCTGGTCGCGCTTCACCACGCGCACCTGCGGGTCCTCGGTCGGCGGTGCGTCGTGGGGGCCCATGACCTCCCACCCGTAGAGCCATTCTTCGAGGCCGAGCACGTGCATGCCGAACTGCATCTGGTCGTAGTGGGCGGACGGGATGACGGACGCGGGCGGGGTCCAGCCGTGCTTGTGGCTCTTCACCTCGACGCCCCGGATCCGCCCACCGGGGAGGATCTGGAATCCGTCAGGGGTGGCGAGGTGGCGGCGGTTGCGGTTGCTCGCCCAGACGTGACGGTTCGGGAGGACTTTCGACTCCGTCACCCACTCGAGGTCGATGAGGATCTCCTCCTCGCGGGTGTGGCCGCGGCGGGTGTGAGCGGTGCCCTTGAACATGGAGCCGTTGAGCTTGTCCGAGAGGATGCGGCTTCGCGTGGTCGGCGAGATGTGCGGCACCTCGGACGCGGTCACGCCTTCGGCGCGCGCGTCGAGCCACTCGATCTCGTTGTCCTGCGACGCGACGCGGACGGCGTCGACGGCGTCGGTGATCTGACGGGTCATGGTTAGTCCCTCCTGGAGGCGAATGCGGCGGCGAAGATCGCCAGGCTGATGAGCACGCCGAGGTCGGCGCCGTTGAAACCGGGGCTCGCGGCGGGCACGCCGCAGACGGCGGCGAGGCCGAGCCCGGTGAGGATGAGCACCCACCGCCACGGGGCGAGGGGCCAGAGGTCGCGCTGCTCATCGGGATCGGCGTCGCGGGCGACCTCGATGAGCGCGACGTGCACGGTCGCGCGGCGAGGGGTGAGGCCGTCCACCGCGGGAGCGGTGGGGTCGGTACCCTGTTCGGTAGGCATCTACAGTGCCTTTCTCTTCTGGTGGGGCGTCCGCGGCAACGGGCGCCCCTCTTTCGTGTGTCGGGTCAGTTGGGGATGGCGAGGGTGCCGTGCGCTCCGAGCCAGGCGGCGAGGCCGTCCCAGAGGCGTGCTTCTCCGCGCGGGGTGAGGCGGGTCGACACCGTGGTCTGCTGCCCCCGGGTGTTCGTGCCGTAGGTGGTGCGGTGCCCGCGCGCCCATCCGGCCTCGATGGCCTGGGCGGTGGGCTGGTTGTGACGGACCGACGCGGTGCGAATGATGATGCCGAGGCGTCCGGCGTGGTCGAACACGTCCTGGTGTCGCACCTTCACGCCGGGGAATCGCTCGGCGCAGTGCGCCTTGAAGTCGTTCGCGACGTCGCCGATCGTGCGGAGGCCGTCGGCCTGACGGAAGGTCTCGGCATGCGCGGCGACGGGCTCCAGCTCGGCGACGCGGGTCTCGAGGAGCTCCACGCGGCGCGCGGTGATCGCGAGCGCTCGATGCACGATCTCGTCTTCGCTGAGTGCGGGCGCGGCCGCGTACGTGCCGGTGCGGCGGATCGCGGGGATCACGTCACGCGTGACCCAGCGCTTGAAGTCGCGGGCGCTGTCGAGCTGGCTGCCGATCACGGCGACGTAAAGGCCGGACTCGCTCACGATGGTGACGTTCTGTGCACCGCCGGGGGTACTCACCAGATGAGTACCCTTCTCGTCGTCCTCGAGGCGGCGGGTGAAGTTGGCCGCGTCACGGTAGCCGAGGATGCGGGCGACGTCAGCCGCCACGAACCACGGGTCGCCGTCGATGACGATCGTGCGCACGTCCGCGCCGTCGAAGTTGAACACCTCGAGCGCGCTCATGCGGCGTTCACCACCTGCGCCGGGGCATCCGTCCCCACGGCGCCCCGACCGGCAGCGCCGACGTCCCCAGTCGGCAGGTTCGCAGCAGCGGCACGCGCGTCGCGCTGAGCGAGGTTTTCGAGGATGCGAGCGGCGATCTCCCCGGCACGACGCCAAGCGGCATCCGACGGCTCGTTGCGGGCGATTACGATCGGAGCGCTCACGAGGCCACCGCCAGAAGGTCGCGCGTCGCGCGCCCCATGAGCTCGGTGTAGCTCAGCCCGAGGAAGGCGGAGGCGACCATCAGCTCGACCGTGTTGAAGGGCGTGTCTCCGCTGAGTCGGCGGCCCACCGTATGCTGCGAGACACCGAGTGCGTCGGCGAGTTCGCGGGCCGAGAGGCGCTGGCGGGCCAGCTCCGCACGGACCTCGTCGGCGAGTTTGCGAACGACGTCGGCCGCATGCTTCTCGACTGCTTGGTTTTCCATGCAGTTAACGTCGCATGGAAATCCATGCACTGTCAACTTCCTCAGGCAACTTGTGCATAATTCATGCAGACGGCAGAATAATGGTCGTGTCAGAACTCGAGCTTGCAGAACTCTTCGCCGACGCCCTCGTATCCGAGATCAAGGCAGAGATGGGGCGTCAGTCCCTCTCCTCGCGCGGCCTTGGACGCCTGATCGGTAAGTCCTCGCAGTACATGTCCGACCGCCTCGACGGCGGCAACACGAAGACTGGACGCCGCGTCGTGCTCAACATCTGGGACCTCGCGGCGATCGCCGGCGCGCTCGGCCTCAGCGAGGTGCAGCTCATCGAACGCGCTCAGGCTGCGGCCGCGGGCGGCAACGTCATCCCTGGCAAATTTGGTGTCGGCGCCACCGTGCAGGATGAGCGAGCGGTCGCGAAGAAGAAGTCTCGTGACCCCGGAGGGGATGAGGGGGAGTTCTGAGTGGACTCGAAGATTCTTGAGCTGTACGACATGCTCGACGCGCTCGGCGTGCGAGTCGAGTTCGGTGACCTACCGGACGATCGTGACGGCGAATACCTCCACGATGAGCGGGTGATACGCCTGCAGCACGACTTGCGATTTCGGCGCTACGTGAGCGCGCTCGCGCACGAGTGCTGCCATGCCGTATTCGGCGACACCCCATCGCGATTCGGTCCCGTCGCCGCAAAGCAGGAACGCCGCGCGGACGAATGGGCTGCGCTCCGCCTGATCGATCCGCACGAGTATCGCGTCCAGGAAGCTCGCCACGAGGGACACCTCGAGGCGATGGCGATCGCGCTCCGAGTGACGACCGACATCGTCGAGGCATTCCGCCGCGTGCTCGTCCGCATCGGCGAAGACGTCTACGTAGACGCCAAGATGGGCACCGGACAGTGGGCTCACCGCATCGAGGCCAGTTGATGGCCGCGCGACGCCGCCACCTCGCAGCCGCCCCCGGACGACGGCGCGGCCTCGGCATGATCCGCGTCTCGCGCGAGCGCGACGGCATGACATCGCCCGAGGTGCAGCGCCACGCGATCGAGTCCTACGCGGCGTCGAACGGCATCGACATCATCGACTGGGTCGAAGGGATCGACGAGACCGGATCTCGCGCTCGTTCCGCATGGTGGCCGCGACTCGACCAATCGATCGAACGACTCGAAGCGGGCGAATTCGAAGTCATCGTCGTCTGGAAGTTCTCGCGGACTGCGCGCCACCGGCTCAGGTGGGCCGTCGCCCTCGATCGCGTCGATGCTCTCGGCGGCGGCCTCCTATCCGCCACCGAACCGATCGACGACCGGACATCGCATGGACGACTCGCGCGCGGCATGGTCGGCGAGTTCAACGCATATCAAGCCGACCTCATCGGCGACACCTGGCGCGAGGCACACGCCCGCCGCTTTCGCGAGGGAAAGCCCATCAACGGCAAACCGCGGTTCGGCTACACCTACTCCCCCGCCGAAGGCTTCACCCCCGACCCGATCACCGGCGCCGTGCTCGCCGACACCTACCGTCGCTACATCTCGGGCGAGAGCGTCTACGCACTTGTCCGCTGGCTCAACGCTGGCCCGACCCGCCCCGTCGGCGGGTACGGCGGCAAGGGCGACGGCCTCTGGTCGGAACGGACACTCCGCCGCGTGCTCGACTCCGGATTCGCCGCCGGCCTCATCACCTACCAGGGCGAGCAGAAACTCGGCATCCACGAACCGCTCATCACGTCCACAGAGTGGGACGCCTACCTCGAGGCTCGCGGACGCCGACGCGTCTACCGCCGATCGGAACGCTCGACGTACGCCTACTCGGGCATGGTGTGGTGCGCCTGCGGATCGAAGATGCACGGCGGCACACACGGCAAAGACCGCGCCCAGTCGTACCGATGCAAGGACGGCAAAGAGAAGGGCACCCACGATGGCGGCTACGTGGCTCAGTCACTCCTCGATGACGCCTTGCGCGCGTGGCTGCGCGAGCGTGAAGCACGCGTCCGATCCGAGGCGGCATCCGCGATCGAGCGCCGTCCCCGCCGCGTCGCCGCCGACCCCAGCGCGGAGCTGAAGCGACAGCTCGCAGACCTCGCGAACCGACAGGTGATGTTGGCTGAGCAGCGCCTCAGTATGGGGATGCCGCAAGCGGCGTACGAGACCCTGCGCGACCGCTACGCGCTGCAATCCCATGCGCTCGAGCAGGAGCTTCGGACCACAGAGGTCCAGCATTCCGCGCCGCTTCGTGTGCTGCCCGTCCTCCTCGATCGGTGGGACGACCTCGCCATCGAGGAACGCCGCGAGTACCTCCGTGCACTCGTCGCACGGATCCAGGTCACGCCCGGTCGACCCACCGCAAAGATCGAGATCGTTTCGCACGGCGGCGTCTGATCTCTACTGGTGGGATCAGGACATAGTCACGAGGGTCACGAGCACCCATCCGGGTACGTCGCCGCGCTCGTCGTCGCTCAGGGCTCGCAGCCAGCGCCGGGTCGCGGTCCAGGTGTGTCGAATCGTCGTCATGGTTCTCTTTCGCTCAGGGGCTCAGCCGATGCCGAGCCTCAGGATGAACAGGCCGGGGAAGATCGCGAACAGCACGGACAGCGGCAGGATGAGGAAGACCAGCGGGAGGAGCATGAGGATCTCCTTGCGCCCCGCCTGCTCGATGAGCAGCCGTCTGGCCTCCTCCCGGGCGTCTCCGGCCTGAGCCTGCAGCACCGCCGCGAGCGGGGCACCGCGCTCGAGCGCCGCGACCACCTGGTCGACCGCCCGGGAGAACCCGGGCAGGTGCAGGCGCGCCGAGGTCTCCGAGAGAGCCGCCGTGAGGGGCGCTCCGGTGCTCACCGACACCACCACCCGGCGGAGCTCCACCGTCAACTCCCCCGAGCCGATCGCGGCGACGCGACGAAGCGCATCGGGGAACGTCTCGCCGGCCGACAGGCACAGGGCGAGGAACTCCAGCGTCGTCGGCAGTTCATCGGTGAGCCGCCCGCGTCGCGCGCGCACCCTCCCCGACAACCGCATGTCGGGGGCGACGCCGCCGCCGAGG
>DAMDKH010000126.1:0-6063 GCA_032099965.1 Microbacterium sp. | reverse complement strand
GGCATCCGCCGCACTGTCGGCACGCCTCGCCGCCGCATCCGCCCCCTGACCCTGCACCCGCACCGCACCCGCACCGCACCCGCACCCACACCCGCACCCACATCGCTGCCGGGGCCGGCCGCCACAACTCAGGACGAGCGGCCCCGGGCTCACGCCGGAAACCGTGTTCTCCCGCGTTCTCCCGCGTATCCGTCCTGAGTTGAGGCGGAGGCGGCACGCCGCACGCGCGCCGGTAGACTGAGACCGCCCCGCCGGCCCCTTCCCTTGGAGTGTGCGTGACCACCGCCCCTGCACCCGCCCGCAAGCACGTCCCCGACTCCGTCTCGAACGCGATCGCGACGCCCGAAAAGGAGCAGCCCTACGCGGCGCTGGGTCTCAAGGACGACGAGTACGCGAAGATCCGTGAGATCCTCGGCCGCCGCCCCACCTCGGGCGAGTTGGCGATGTACTCGGTCATGTGGTCGGAGCACTGCTCGTACAAGAGCAGCAAGAACTACCTGCGCCGCTTCGGCCAGAAGGTCTCCGACGAGATGAAGGAACGCCTCATGGTGGGCATGGGCCAGAACGCTGGCGTCATCGACGTCGGCGAGGGCTGGGCCGTCACCTTCAAGGCCGAGTCGCACAACCACCCCAGCTTCATCGAGCCCTTCCAGGGCGCGGCCACGGGTGTCGGCGGCATCGTGCGCGACATCATCTCGATGGGCGCGCGCCCGGTCGCGGTCATGGACGCCCTGCGCTTCGGTGCGATCGACCACCCCGACACCGCCCGCGTCGTGCACGGGGTGACGAGCGGCATCAGCTTCTACGGCAACTGCCTCGGCCTGCCGAACATCGGCGGCGAGACCGTGTTCGACGCGGTCTACCAGGCCAACCCGCTCGTGAACGCGCTCGCGGTGGGCGTGCTGCGCCACGAAGACCTCAAGCTCGCCAACGCGACGGGCGTCGGCAACAAGGTCGTGCTGTTCGGTGCTCGCACCGGCGGCGACGGCATCGGCGGAGCGAGCATCCTCGCCTCCGACACGTTCGCCGATGGCGGCCCGACCAAGCGCCCCGCCGTGCAGGTGGGCGACCCCTTCGCCGAGAAGGTGCTCATCGAGTGCTGCCTGGAGCTGTACCGGGGAGAGCTCGTCGAGGCGATCCAGGACCTCGGTGCCGCCGGCATCTCCTGCGCGACCAGCGAGCTCGCGGCCAACGGCAACAGCGGCATGCACGTCTCGCTCGACAACGTGCTGCTGCGCGACCCCTCGCTCACGGCCGAGGAGATCCTCATGTCGGAGTCACAGGAGCGCATGATGGCGATCGTCGCGCCGGAGAAGCTCGACGCGTTCCTCGAGGTCGTGAACAAGTGGGAGGTCGAGACCTCCGTGCTCGGTGAGGTCACCGGCGACGGCCGCCTCATCATCGACTGGCAGGGCGAGCGCATCGTCGACGTCGACCCCTCGACGGTCGCGGTCGACGGCCCCGTCTACGACCGCCCGGTCGCCTACCCGACGTGGATCGACGCCCTGCAGGCGGATGCCGCCGAGAACCTCCCCCGCGCGACCGACCCCGAGACGCTGCGCGAGCAGTTCCTCGCCCTCGTCGCCTCGCCGAACCTCGCCGACACGTCGTGGATCACGAACCAGTACGACTACTACGTGCTCGGCAACACGGCCCTCAGCTTCCCCGACGACGCCGGCATGATCCGCGTCGACGAGGAGTCGGGCCTCGGCTTCTCGATCGCCACCGACGCCAACGGCCGCTACTGCCAGCTCGACCCCTACGCGGGTGCGCAGCTGGCACTGGCCGAGGCGTACCGCAACGTCGCCGTGACCGGCGCGGTGCCCACCGCCATCACCGACTGCCTCAACTTCGGCTCCCCCGAGAACCCCGAGGTGATGTGGCAGTTCGGCCAGACGGTCGACGGCCTGGCCGACGGATGCTTCGAGCTGGGCACGCCCGTCACCGGCGGCAACGTCTCGTTCTACAACCAGACCGGCGATGTGCCCATCCACCCCACCCCGCTGGTGGGCGTGCTCGGCATCATCGACGACGTCTCGCGCCGCATCCCGTCGGGGTGGCAGGACGAGGGTCAGAACATCTACCTGCTCGGCACCACCGCCACCGAGCTCTCGGGCTCGGCGTGGGCCGACGTCGTGCACCAGCACCTCGGCGGACGCCCGCCGAAGGTCGACCTCGCCGGCGAGAAGCGTCTCGCCGGTCTGCTCACCGCGGCCCGCGACGAGTGGCTCATCTCGTCGGCGCACGACCTCTCGGAGGGCGGTCTCGCGCAGGCCCTCGCCGAGGGCGTGATGCGCTTCGGCGTCGGCGCCCGCGTGTGGCTCACCGAGATCATGGACCGCGACGGCGTGGATGCGGCAGCGGCCCTGTTCTCGGAGTCGACCGGCCGGGTCATCGTCACGGTCCCCCGCGAGGACGACGTGAAGTTCCGCGGACTCTGCGAGGGTCGCGGCTACCCCGTCATGCGCATCGGGGTGACCGACACCGAACCCCAGCTCGAGGTGCAGGACGTGTTCACGCTCTCGGTCGCCGAGCTGCGCGAGCGCTCGCGCGCGACGCTCCCCTCGTACTTCGGGCCGACGGTCACCGAGCCGGTCGCGTGATGAGCGGCGACGGGCTCAACGAGGACTACGGCGATCTCGGCGAGCGTCGCAACCGCCGCATCCGCATCGTGTCGTGGGTCGTGATCATCGCGCTGATCCTCGGTGGCGGCGGCGCGACCGTGCTGACCCTCATCCTCGGCTGACGCGCGTTCGTCGGCTGACGCGCGTTCGTCGACGGTCGCCTCCTGCGGCCCACGCCGCGCGACCCGTAGCGTGCGACCCGTAGCGAAGGAGATCTCGCGCAACGAAGGGCTCATCCCGGCGGATGCTCCTTCGGAACGCGAGATCTCCTTCGTGCCGGGTGGCGCCGCGCAGCTCGCAGCCGGCGTCAGCGGGAGAAGACGAACCGCACGAGACGGACGACGGCCTCGGGGTCGCGGGCCTCGCGCCCGAGCGCCTCGACGATGATCGCCCCCAGGATGGCCCGGCCGATCTCCGGCACCGGGGCATCCGCGGGCAGCTGGCCGGCCCGGATCCCTGCGCGCAGGCGCGCACCGAGGTGCTCCTCGACGCCCAGGCTCTCGCCCAGGTGCGCACCGACGCCCGCGTCTTCGGTGGCGGCGGCCACGAGCGACCGCAGCAGCACCCCGCCCTGGGGCTCGTCGAGGATCGAGAGCACGCTGCGCAGCCACGCCTCGACGTCGGCGAGGAGGTCGCCGGTGTCCGGAACGACGAAGTCGACGGGCACGAGCCGCCCCTCGGCGAGGCACTCGCCGATGAGGGCTCCGCGCGACGGCCACCAGCGGTAGATCGTCTGCTTGCCGACGCCGGCCTCTTTGGCAATCCCCTCGATGGTGAGGCGGTCATAGCCTTGATTGTGGAAGAGACGAGAAGTGGCGTCCAGGATCGCCTCGCGCGCAGCGGTGCTGCGGACGGGTCCGCTCCGGTGCTCGTTCGTCATGCGTTCAGGATAGCCACAGAAGGCTAGACGAGACGTGCCGTATGATCTGAACGTCTGAAGGAGATCACCGTGGCTTCACTGCTGTTCCGTCTGGGAACCCTCGCTGCACGCAAGGCCTGGACGGTGATCGCCGCCTGGATCGTGCTTCTCGCCCTGGGTGTCGGTGCGTTCCTCACCTTCGGCGGCACGCTGAGCAACAGCTTCGACATCCCCGGCACGGCCTCGGGTGAGGTGATCGACGAGCTCGCCGACGAACTCCCCGACACAGCCGGCGGCACGGGCACGGTGGTCTACCGCACCGAAGACGGCGAGCCGTTCACCGACGAGCAGAAGACTGCCATCTCCGACCTCGCCGCCAGCGCCGAGGACCTCGACGGCGTGGCCGCGGTCATCGACCCCTTCGACGCGCAGAAGCAGCAGGCCGACCAGGCGCAGCAGCTCGCCGACGGCGAGGCGCAGCTCACCGACGGACGCGCCCAGCTCGACGCCGGTCAAGCCCAGCTCGACGCGGGCCGCAGCCAGCTCGAAGCGGGCATCGCGCAGATCGACGCCGCGCGCGCCCAGGCCGAGGCCGCGGGAGCACCCGCCCCGCAGCTCGCCGGCATCGACGCGCAGAAGCTGCAGCTCACCGCCCAGCTCGCCGAACTCGACACCCAGCAGCAGACGCTCGACGAGAAGCGCGACGAACTCGAGAAGGGGGCGGAGCAGGCCGACCTCGGCGCCACGCTGCTCGACCTCGCCGACGGGATCGGCGTCGTGTCCGACGACGGCACGACCGCCATCGTCAACGTCTCGTTCGTCGACCCCCGCCTCGAACTCTCCGAAGAGGTCAAGCAGAGCGCGATCGACCACTTCCGCGACCAGCCCGTCGACGGCGTCACCGTCGACTTCGGCACGGACATCGCCCAGGGCGTGCCCGAGATCTTCGGCATCGGCGAGGCGATCGGCCTGGCGTTCGCCGCCGTCGTGCTCATCGTCATGCTCGGCACCCTGCTCGGTGCCGCGCTGCCCATCGTCACGGCGGTCGTGGGCGTGGGTGTCGGCGTGACGGCATCCCTCGCGTTCTCGGGCGTCGTCGACATGGCCTCCGTCACCCCGGTGCTCGGCGTCATGCTCGGCCTCGCCGTCGGCATCGACTACTCCCTCTTCATCGTCAACCGGCACCGCAAGCAGCTGCTCGCCGGGTCGCCGTTGCGGGAGTCGATCGGCCTCGCGACCGGCACCTCGGGGACGGCCGTGGTGTTCGCGGGAGCCACCGTGATCGTCGCACTGCTCGCGCTCAACATCACCGGCGTCCCGTTCCTGGGCCTCATGGGCACCGTCGGCGCGGTCTGCGTGGCCATCGCCGTGCTCGTGGCGGTCACCCTCGCCCCGGCCATCCTCGGCCTCCTCGGCGAGCGGCTGCTGAGCCGCAAGGCGCGCGCGACCATCGGTCAGCCGCACGCCGCCGGCAAGCCCGTGACGCGGATGTCGACCCTGCGCGCCGTCGTCACGGCCCTCGTCAGCGTGATCGCGCTGCTCATCATCGCGGTCCCCTCCCTGTCGATGCGCCTCGGGCTCCCCGACGGCGGCAGCGAGCCGGACGACTCCACCAGCTACCGGGCGTTCCACGCCGTCGACGACCAGTTCGGCGCCGGGGCGAACGGCCCGCTGCTCGTCACCGCCACGCTCGACGAGCCGGTGAGCGACGACGATCTGCTCGCCACTCAGGTCGAGGTCGCCCAGAAGCTCTCGGCCCAGGACGACGTCGGCGCCGTGGCCCCCATCGCCGCATCCGACGACAACGCACTGCTCGCCTTCCAGGTACTGCCCGCCGAGGGGCCCAACAGCGTCTCGACCGAGAAGCTCGTGCAGAGCATCCGCGCCCTGCCCGCGCTCGACGGCGGCATCACCCTCGGGGTCGCGGGCCAGGCCGCCGTGAACATCGACATCTCCGAGGCGCTGGCGAGCGTGCTGCCGCTCTACCTCGTCGTGGTCGTCGGCCTGTCGCTGCTCATCATGATCGTCGTGTTCCGCTCGCTGCTCGTGCCGATCATCGCCACCGGTGGCTTCGTGCTGTCGCTGTTCGCGACGTACGGCCTCATCGTGGCCGTGTTCCAGTTCGGCTGGGGCGCCGATCTCATCGGTCTCCACAGCACGGGACCCATCCTCAGCTTCCTGCCGGTGATCCTCGTCGGCATCCTGTTCGGGCTGGCGATGGACTATCAGCTCTTCCTCGCCTCCGGCATGCGCGAGGCGTACGTGCACGGCGCCTCCGCCCGTGACGCCGTGGCCCAGGGCTTCCGCGCCGGACGGTCGGTGGTCATCGCCGCGGCGCTCATCATGGTGTCGGTGTTCGGCGGATTCGTGTTCTCGGAATCGACGATCATCCGCTCGATCGGGTTCGGGCTCGCGTTCGGCGTGCTGCTCGACGCCTTCGTCGTGCGCATGCTGCTCATGCCCGCGCTGATGCACCTGCTCGGACAGTCGGCCTGGTGGCTGCCGCGATGGCTCGACCGTCTGCTGCCGAACGTCGACATGGAGGGCGCGGCGCTGGAACGCGACCACCCCTCGGTGCAC
>DAMDKH010000125.1:259-6095 GCA_032099965.1 Microbacterium sp. | reverse complement strand
TGCCGCGCGGGCTGCGCGCGCGGAGACGGCGGCCATGCGCTGGAGCGAGATCGCCCCGAGACCGGCGAGGACGCCGCCGACCCACACCAGCACGGCGGATCCGGTGGCGAGCAGCGGCCAGATGCCGACTCCCGCGATGGCCAGTCCGGCCACGGCGCCGATAGTCGAGATCATGCGAACGCGACGACGCGCACGCGCACGCCGGATGACCGGATCGGCACGCGTCGCGGCCAGCTCCTCGCGGAGCTTCTCGAGCTCGGCGGCCTCGCGCTCCGCCTGCAGGCGCTTGGCGAGCTTCTGCTGGGCGAGGGCCGTCCGCGCGGTCAGCTCGAAGCGCACCTCGTCGGGGGTCTCGCTCGTCTCGGCGAGGATGCGCAGCGCCTGGTTGAGGCGGACGGCGTTGCGCTCGGCGGCGTTGTACTGGAAGCGACCCCGCCAGGAAGGGAGGAGGTAGAGCATCCACAGGAGCACGGCGACGAGCACGATCACTCCCCCGCTCAGCACCGGCCCGTCCATAGGGTCAACGGTAAGGGCATGGGCCCCCGGCGACCGCCAGCCCGGCGCGTGTCGCGGGCGAACCGGTCGCGCGAAGGCGTCGTCAGGAGGTCAGGCGGTCGGCCGGAGGGATGTCGGCGGCGTGCGGAGGCACCTGACCGCTCAGCCAGCGGGCGAGCACACCCTGGGGCACATCCTCGCGGGTGAGGGCGAAGCTGTAGTGGTCGCGCCAGTCGCCGTCGATGTGGATGTACCGGCGCCGCAGCCCCTCGTATCGGAATCCGAGCTTCTGCACGACCCGCAGGCTCGCGACGTTCTCGGGGCGGATGCAGATCTCCATCCGGTGCAGACCGAACTCGACGAACGACGCGTCGGTCGCCAGCGCGACGGCGGTCGGCGTGATGCCCCGCCCGGCGAAGCGCTCACTCACCCAGTAGCCGATCGTCGCCGAGCACAGCGACCCGCGGGAGACCCCCCACACGTTGAGCTGACCGGCCACCTCCCCGTCGTACTCCATCACGAAGGGATACCCGCCGCCGTCGCGATACTGCTGCAGCAGCCGGCGGATGCTCATGCGCATGTCGAACGACACGGTGCCATGCGGCACGGTGGCTTCCCACCGCTGCAACCACGAACGGTTCTCGAGCAGCTCGTTCTGCAGCGGACGGGCATCGCGGGCGCGCACGAGGCGCAGCGACACCTTGCCGTGACGCATGCCCACCGCCGCCAGATCCATCGTGCGCCCCGACGTCGACGCCTCAGAGGCGCTCGGCGAACTCCTTGAGCCACGGACGCAGCTCCGGTCCGAGGTCGTCCCGGTCGGACGCGAGCTGCACGATCGCCTTGATGTACTCGACGCGGTCTCCGGTGTCGTAGCGACGCCCGCGGAAGACGACGCCGACCACACCGGGGCCGTCGGCATCCGCCGCGAGCTCCTGCAGGGCGTCGGTCAGCTGGATCTCTCCGCCCTTGCCGGGCTCGGTGCGCTCGAGCACGTCGAAGATCGTCGCGGGGAGCACGTAGCGTCCGATCACGGCGAGGTTCGACGGGGCGTCCTCGCGGGCCGGCTTCTCGACGAGACCGGTCACGCGCACCGCGTCGGAACCGTCGATGTCCTCGACGGCGGCGGTGCCGTAGAGGTGGATGCTGTCGGGGTCGACCTCCATGAGGGCGATCACCGCGGCACCGGTGCGCTCGTGCACGGCGATCATCTCGGTGAGGAGGGGGTCGCGCTCGTCCATCAGGTCGTCGCCGAGCAGCACGGCGAACGAGCTGTCGCCGACGTGCGCGCGGGCACGGAGCACGGCGTGACCGAGGCCCTTGGGCTCGCCCTGGCGCACGAAGTGGATGTCGGCGAGGTCGCTGGAGCGCATGACCCGCTCGAGGCGACCGGTGTCGCCCTTCTCCATGAGCTTGACCTCGAGCTCGGGAACGGAATCGAAGTGGTTGGAGATCGCGTTCTTGTTGCGGCCGATGATCACGAGGATGTCGTCGATACCGGCGTTCGCCGCCTCTTCGACCACGTACTGGATCGCCGGCTTGTCGACGACGGGGAGCATCTCCTTCGGCATCGCCTTCGTCGCGGGGAGGAATCGTGTGCCCAGACCTGCGGCGGGAATGACGGCCTTCATCTTCTGACTACCCATCCCCACAGCCTAGTGGGGGCCGCCCGCGTAGACTCGGAGCCATGTCGAACGACGTCGAGCACGAGAAGCGCGCCCTGCGCGCCGAACTCCGCGAGCGGCGCGGACTCCTCTCCGACGCGCAGCGCGAGACCGCCGCCGCCGCGATCGGCGAACGCCTCGACGCCCTCGTCGACGAGCTCGGCGCCCGGTCGATCTCCTGCTTCCTGTCGACCATGGCCGAGCCGGGGACGCGCGAGTTCGTGATCCGGGCGGTTCGGCGCGGCATCCGGGTGCTCCTGCCGGTGACCCGCGCAGACGGACTGCTCGACTGGGCGGTCGCCACCGACGACGGCGACGTGACGGAGGGGCTCTACGGGCTCCCCGAGCCGACCGGCGAGGTACTCGGACCGATCGCCGTGAACGACGTCGACCTCATGATCGTGCCCGCCGCGGCCGTCGACCGCAGCGGCATGCGCATGGGGTGGGGCCGTGGCTACTTCGACAAGACCATCGGGTCGATGGAGAAGTGCCCGCCGGTCTACGCCGTGATCTATGATTCCGAGATACTCGACTCCCTGCCCCGGGAGGTGCACGACCAGCCGGTGAACGGCGTCGTGACCCCGACGCAGACCCTCACCCTGTCGCAGCTGCGACACTGACCTCCGAGGACGCCATGCCCACCTACGCCTATGCCTGCACCGCGTGCGGGCACACCTTCGACGCCGTCCAGAGCTTCGCGGACGACGCCCTCACGACCTGCCCCGAATGCGGAGGCGCCCTGCGCAAGCAGTACGGGTCGATCGGCGTCACCTTCAACGGCTCCGGCTTCTACCGCACGGACTCGCGCAGCAAATCCGGCGGCGCCTCGGATGCTCCGTCATCATCGAAGAAGGAGTCGACGAGCGCCGCCCCGGCCGCCGCGTCGAGCGCCCCCTCTTCCTGACCGCTTCCCCTTTTCGGAGATCCGCATGCTCAAGGGCTTCAGAGACTTCATCCTGCGCGGCAACGTCATCGACCTCGCGGTCGGTGTCGTCATCGGCACCGCGTTCACCGCGATCGTGAACGCCGTCGTCGCCAGCATCATCAACCCCCTCGTCGCCCTGTTCTTCGAGGCGAGTGCGACGGGCGAGTTCGGTCCGAAGATCACGAACATCTACGGCAACGAGGTGACGTTCCCCCTCGGCGACCTCATCTCCGCGCTGATCAGCTTCCTCGCCGTGGCGGTGGTCGTCTACTTCGTGTTCGTGCTGCCGATGAACACCTTCAAGGCCCGCGTCGAGGCACGCAAGGGCACCCCCGCCGAAGAACCGCAGGAAGAGCCGGCCGCCGCCACCGAGGCGGAGCTCCTCGTCGAGATCCGCGACCTGCTCGCCCGCGGAGCGCAGCGTCCCAGCGCCTGATCGCAGCGCCTTCGAGCGCGCATCGTCGTCCCGTCCCCTCGTCAGTAGTGGGGCGGGACGTCCTGCATCAGGCGGTCGTCGTTCGGTCCGCCGGGTCCGCGCGGCCGTGACGGCCGGTCGTCCGATTCGGGACGGTGCGTCTCCGGCTGCGGGTCCGTTCCGGGCACGGGGGTGAGGCGCGCCCGACGGGAGCCCGCCACCCGTTCGACGTGCTGTCGCGCATCGGGCGGGGTCGGGGCGTCGCGCTCGGTCACGCTCCGCCGTCGAGGTCGAGCGGTTCGGTGTCGTTCTCGACCCGCGGAGCGGAAGCGGAGATGCCGAGGACCTCGGCGATGCGCGTGGCGACGGTTCCGGGGTCGCTGTACAGGTCGAAGGCGTGCACGCGCACGTAGTGCCACCCGAGGCGCCGGAGCACATGCGGACGCAGGCGCAGCGTCTCGCGCAGCGACTCGCCGCGCGATTCGGGATCCGATTCGATGACCACGGCCTTGCCGCCGTGCTGGGCGACGAGCGGCAGCAGGCCCCGGTAGTCCACATCGACGGATGCTCCGCGCCGACGCAGCTCTCGCGCGAGCGCGAGCGTGAGGGGATCGGCGAGGTCCTCCAGCCGCGCGTCGCGCGCCCGGCCGGCCAGACCGCCGAGGATCGACATCAGCGTGGCGGCGCCGTGCTCGAGGCGCCCCTCGTCGAAGGCGGAGGGGCGGATCGACGACACGATGACCATCGATCGCCGGGCGCGGGTCATCCCGACCGTGAGCAGACGCTCGCCGTCGGGGGTCGACAGGTCGCCGAAGTCGCTGAGCACCCGGCCGTGCTTGGTCAGCCCGAATCCCAGCGAGAAGATGACACGGTCGCGACTCTCGGCCACCGACTCCTCGAGCGTCAGCACGGCGAACGGCTCGGCGGTGTCACGGCCCACGAACTCGGCCACGTCGGAGCGCCCGGCGAAGGCCGCGGTGACCGCCGCGCGCACCCGTTCGGCGTGTCGACGGCTCGCCGTGACGACCATGAGCGATTCTGCGGGGCGATGCACCGCGTGCTCGACGACGAGCGTCACCACGCGCGCCACCTCGGCCTCGGGGCTCTCGACGGCCCCGGAGATCGGATCGGGGGCTCCCGTGCCGCCCTCGACGTAGTCCACCGTGAGGCTGCCGCGTCCGAGGTAGGAGCCGGCCCACGGCAGCGACACGATCTCGCCGCCGTAGAAGGCGTCGTTGATGAGCTCGGCGAGGTCCTCGCCCCCGGCGCGGTAGCTCCGGGTCAGCGTCATCACGGGGAGCAGTTCGGAGAGGCGCTCGAAGACGGACGTCTCGTCGAACGGCACCTCCGCCTCCCACGGGTCGTCGGCACCGACGGCGATCTCGAACGGGCTCGGGCGCTGAGTGACCGGGTCGCCGAACGCGACGACCTGACGGGCGCGGCGGATGGCGGGAGCGGCCTCGGCGAGGTTGATCGCGGCCGCGTCGACGAGGAGCACGGTGTCGAACTCGACCGAATCGGGGATCTCCGGCACGAGGTACGGCGAGGAGATCCACACGGGGGCGAGGGTGGAGACGAGGGTCGGCGCCGCGCTGACGATCTCGGCCGTGCTCGTCGCCGGCTGCTTCAGCGCGCGCCGGAGGTTGGCCGACTCGTCGGGTTCGTCGACGATCGCGATCTTCCACTGGTTCGCCAACTGCCAGGCGAGCAGCGGACCCGCCATCGCGGCGTGCGCCTCGTCGACGAGGCGGAAGTCGCGCTCAAGCCGATCGACGACGGCCGTGTTGGCGCCGAGCAGCGCCCGGTTCTCCTGCAGCGCCCGTTCGAGAAGCGACTGCCACCACGCGAACTCCAGCTCGTCGCCGACACGCGACTCCGAGACGTGGCGCACCGAGAGGTCGGCCAGCAGCGGGCCGAGCCCGAGCAGGGCGAGCTCATCACGGAGCTGCGCGCGCTCGACGAGGTTCTCGAACACGTCGGACTCGGCGGCCAGACCGGCCAGGGTGCGCACCAGGCGCGCGACGGGGAGGGTGACCAGGGGCTCCCGACGACCGAGGGCCGCATCGAGGTCGGCGAGCTCCGCGTCGACGCGCTGCCAGGCGGCCGCCACCTCGCCGAGACCGAGGGGGATCTCCGGAGCGACCCCCGCGTCGACGCAGCGCTGCCACTGGGTGCGCTGGGTCTGGATGCGCAGGAGCGCCTCGTGCATCTCGGTGACGTGCACCCCGGGGCGCACGTACTCCTTGGCGAGGCGGCGCAGACGACGACGGTTCGCCGAGGTCATGCCCGGCGCGTCGCGGCGTGAGCCGTGCGCCTGGATGAGGTCGCCGAGCGGCC
>DAMDKH010000125.1:0-249 GCA_032099965.1 Microbacterium sp. | reverse complement strand
GAAGACCGTGGGGCTGAAGCGGTCGAGGGAGTCGCGGATGCCTTCGAGCAGCCGCAGGTACTCGCCGAGCTCCTGCACGGTCGAGAACGGACGCATGCGGGTCTGCGCGATGAGCTCGTAGCCGCGCTCGAGCAGTGCCGGCACGCTGTCGCCGTGCAGTCGCCCCGCGAGCGTGTGCGCGGCCCTGGCGTCTTCGGTCGACGAGAACGTCACCCCGTACCAGGGCGAGTCGTCGGGGCCGAAGCGGAA
>DAMDKH010000124.1:0-6099 GCA_032099965.1 Microbacterium sp. | reverse complement strand
ACCGTGGCGACCGCCGACGCCCTCGTCGAGGTTCCGCTCGACGGCGCCGAGCCGACCGCCGTCAGCGCCGGGGCGACGGGCACGCCGGCCGCACCGGTGTACCTCCGCGGATGCACGTACGGCGCGTGGGCGGGCTCGGCCACGTTCATCCGCGAGTGCCCGGGCAGTGCGAGCGACGTCAACGCGACCGTCGAAGGCGCGCAGGACTCGGCCAGCCTGGTCTTCCGCGTGAACCGCGACGTCATCATCCTCAACGACGCGGTCGGCGGAGCGGCCTGGCTCGCCGACGAGAGCCTGCAGCGCGTCGACAACTGGAACGACCTCACCCCGCCCGAGGGCGAGACCGAGAACGAGGACGACTCGACCGAGGAGACCGTCGAGACCACCCTGCCGGAGCGCAAGGAGGAGAACACCCCGCCGATCGCCGAGGACGACTCGTTCGGCGTGCGGCCCGGCGTGACCACCATGCTCCCCGTGCTCGACAACGACAACGACCCCGATGGCGACGTGCTCGTGGCGACGCTGGCCGAGAGCCAGCCGAGCATCGGCACCATCCAGCAGGTGCAGAACGGCGGCTCGCTGCAGATCGCGGTCGAGGACGACGCGTCCGGCTCCACCACCTTCGCGTACGAGGCCGAAGACGGCCGGGGCGGCAAGGACACCGCATCCGTCACCCTCACTGTCTATGAGGAGAGCATCAACACGGCACCGGTGCCGAAGCGCAAGACGTCGCTGACGGTCGAGGCCGGGGGCACGATCTCCTACAACATCCTCCCCGACTGGATCGACCCCGAAGGCGACGACGTCTACCTCAAGGACGTCGTCCCGGCGCCCGGCGACGAGGTCGACTTCAGCACCGACGGGCAGCTCACCTACAAGGCCACCGCGAGCGCGCAGGGCCGCAAGGAGATCCAGGTCACCGTCTCCGACGGGTACAACGAGACGGCGACCGCGTCGGTGACCCTCGACGTGCGCCCCGAAGGATCGACGAAGCCCAAGACCAACGCCGACCACGTGGTGACGCGCGTCGGCGAGCAGGTGACCGTCGCCCCGCTGGCGAACGACACCAGCTCCGGTCGCGAGCCGCTGCGCCTGGGGCGGGTGAACGAGACGCCCGGCGCCACGATCGTGCCCGACTTCCAGAACAAGACGTTCTCGTTCACCGCACAGAGTCCCGGCACCTATTACGTGCTCTACCTCGCCACAGCGGGACCGGAGAACGGCGAGGGCATCGTGCGCGTCGACGTGCGCGAGGAGACCGCCACCGACCTGCCGCCCGTCGCCGTGCGCGACGTCGCGCTGCTCCCCACCGGCGGCGACGTGCTCGTGGGCGTGCTCGCCAACGACATCGACCCCGCCGGGGGCATCCTCGTCGTGCAGTCCGTCTCGATCGACGACGATTCGGGGATCTCCGTGTCGGTCATCAACCACGAGACGCTGCGCATCACCGATCAGGGGTCGCTGACCGACCAGGCGCGCATCACCTACCGCATCTCGAACGGCACCAAGTCCGCCGAGGGCGAGGTCGTGGTCATCCCCATCCCCGCGCCGGACGAGATCCTCCAACCCGTCGCCAACGCCGACACCGCCGTGGTGCGGGCCGGCGACGTGGTGACCATCCCGGTGCTCGACAACGACACCCACCCGAACGACGACGTGCTGCACGTCGCGTCGGAGCTCGTCGAAACGCCCGACCCGGAAGACGGAGAGGCCTTCGTCTCGCAGGACACCGTGCGCTTCAAGGCCGGCGAGGAGGCCAAGACCGTCTACCTCACCTACGACGCCGTCGACTCCCGGCAGCAGAAGGCCGCCGGGTACGTCACGATCCAGATCCTGCCCGTCGACGAGGAGACCAACGCCGCGCCCCGTCCGCAGGATCTCGTCGCCCGGGTGCTCGCGGGGTCGACGGCCGACATCGCCGTGCCGCTCGACGGCATCGACGCCGACGGCGATTCGGTGGAGCTCATCGACATCGCGTCGAGCCCGTCGAAGGGCCGCATCACCGAGACCGCGCCGAACTACTTCACCTACGAGGCGTTCGACGACTCCGCCGGTGTCGACGTGTTCAAGTACCGGGTGCGCGACCGCCTCGGCAAGGAGGGCATCGCGACCGTGCGCGTGGGCATCGCCCCCGGCGAGCAGGTCAATCAGGCGCCCTATGCGGTGAAGGATGCCGTCGTGGTGCGGCCGGGTCGCGAGATCGCCGTGCCCGTCATGGAGAACGACTCCGACCCCGAGGGCGACCGCGTCTCGCTCGTCGAGGACGGCCTCGAGGTGCCCACCGACGTCGGCATCACGGCCCGCGTCTCGGGCGACCGCGTGCTCGTGCAGGCTCCCGACCGCGAGCTGGAGACGTCGCTGCAGTACACGATCGCCGACTCGCGGGGCGCCACGGCCACGGCCGCGCTGCAGATCACGGTCGACGACGACGTGCCGCTGCTCGCGCCCATCGCCCGCGACGACCGCGTGCGCCCGACCGACCTCACCGAGGGCACGCTCGACGCCGACATCGAGATCCTCAAGAACGACGAAGACCCCGACGGCACGACCGATCGCCTCGAGGTGACCCTCGGCGAGGGCGCCGAGGCGCTCGAGAACGGCAAGGTGCGGGTGACGGTGGGTGAGCGCATGCAGCTCATCCGCTACACCCTCACCGACCAGGACGGCCTGGAGGCCTCCGCGTTCCTCTTCGTGCCGGCCGAGTCGGAGCTGCGGCCGATCCTCGACTCCACCAAGCCGATCGAGGTCATGAGCGGCGAGACGAAGGAGATCCCCCTCTCCGAATACGTCACGGTCGCCGGCGGCGGCACCGCCCGGATCACCGAGCACGGCAAGGTGAGCGCCGTGCACGCGAACGGCGCCGACCTCGTGCAGGACGCGACGACCCTCGTCTACACGTCGGCCGACGGCTACTTCGGTCAGGACGCCATCACGTTCGAGGTCACCGACGGCAGCGGCCCCGACGACCCCGAGGGACGCAAGGCGACGCTCAGCATCCCGATCAACGTGCTCCCGCCCGACAACCAGCAGCCGGAGTTCGTCGGCACCGAGGTCGTCGTCGCGCCGGGCGAGGACCCGGTGGTCGTCGATCTCGCCGCGCTGACCACCGACCCCGACCCGGAGGACGCCGGCACGCACGAGTTCCGTTACCTCAGCGGAGCCGCGAAGGGGATCAGCGCGCGGACCGAGGGCAGCAAGCTGTACGTCGAGGCGTCGTCGTCGGCCGAGAAGGGGGCGGCCGCCTCCCTCACCCTCCAGATCACCGACGGCACGACCGAGCCCGTCGAGGGCACCGTCACCGTCAGGGTCGGCGCATCGACCCGCCCCCTGCCGACGGCGAACACCGACACCATCGCCGAGGCGAACCAGGGCGAGAGCATCACGGTGCCCGTGCTCGCCAACGACTTCAACCCGTTCCCCGAGACGCCGCTCAAGCTCATGACGGCGTCGACCGAGTCGGGGTCCGGCGGCGCGGCGGTGCGCGGCGACGACGTGGTGGTCACCCCCGCGGCGGACTTCGTCGGCACGATGGTCGTGCGGTACCGCATCCAGGATGCGACCAAGGACCCCGAGCGCGAGGCCAACGGCCAGGTCGTCGTGACCGTGCAGGGCGTGCCGGATGCCCCGGGCACGCCGACGGTGACGAGCGTGCAGGACCGCACCGTCGTGGTGTCGTTCTCGGCCCCCTCGAACAACGGTGCCGAGATCACGAAATACACCGTGCGCTCGGTCGGCGGGAGCGCCTACTCGAAGGAGTGCGGGTCGACCACCTGCACCCTCGACGGACTGACCAACAACGTCGAGTACAGCTTCCAGGTGACCGCGACCAACCGGGTCGGCGAGTCGGAGCCCTCCGGGGCGTCCGCCGTCGCCCGCCCCGACGCGCGGCCCGACACCCCCACCCCGCCCACGCTCGTCTTCGGCGACAAGTCGCTCGACGTGAGCTGGACGACCCCGACGACGCCCGGCTCGCCGGTGGAGCGGTACACGCTCGAGATCTCGCCCGCCCCGCCGTCCGGCGTCACCCAGAAGGAGGTCACCGGCAACTCGATGACCTGGGAGGGGTTGGAGAACGGCTCGAACTACCAGGTGCGGGTGCAGGCGCACAACCGCGCCCCCGAACCGTCCAGCTGGAGCAGCTGGTCGGCATCCGAGATCCCGGCCGGTCCGCCCCTGCCCGCCGCCGCACCGACCACCGCCGAGATCCCCGGAGTCGGCAGCCAGGCCCAGATGCAGGTCAGCTGGCAGCCCGGCAACGCGAACGGCGATCCCATCGACGCCTTCCAGCTGGAGGTGTACGAGGGGTCGCGATTGACCGCCACCCTCACGCCGGGGGCAGGCGCGACCTCGCAGGCCGTCACGGTGCAGACCTCCGAGACGGCGTACACGTTCCGCATCCGCGCGCACAACAAGGCCGGGTGGGGCGAGTGGAGCCCGATGTCGGCACCCCGTCGCGGGGTGAACAAGCCCGGCGCGCCCGCGCTGTCGTCGGTGAGCCCGGGCGACCGCGCGCTCACGCTGGCGTGGACCCCCGGGGCGCGCAACGGCGCCCGCGCCGACGAGATCCAGTACCAGTACTCGCTCAACGGCGGGAACTGGGCGGCGCTCCCCGGCGACAACGTGCTCCGTGGCCTCAGCAACGGCCAGGACTACAACGTCCGCCTGCGCGCGCTCGCCTCGGTCGACGGCACGCAGTACGGCGGCGACGCGTCGAACACGGTGTCCGGCAACCCGTACGGACCGCTGCGGAACCCCGACGTCTCGGCGAGTTCGAACGCCAAGAGCGTGTCGTTCTCGTGGGATGCCCGCCCGGCCGCGAACGGTCGGGACATCTCGACCGTGCGGATCCGCATCGACGGCGGCGGATGGACCAACGTCGGCTCGACCGGGAGCCGCACCGTCGGCGACGGCTACAGCGAGACGCACACCATCGACGTCGAGGTCACCGACCGCGCCGGGCAGCAGATCGTGCGCTCGGCGAGGGAGACCTCCGGGCCGCGCCCCGAGCCGCGCGCCTGGGTGACCTCCAGCGGCAACGCCAACGGCCAGCCCAACTGCAACGACGGCACCTGCGCGTACTTCTACGTCACCGCGCAGGACTTCCCGCCGAACAAGAGCATGTACCTGCAGTGCGCCAGCAACGCGCCGGCGCCCTACGGTGGCACCTTCGGCGGGCGCACCATCCGCACCGACGGCAACGGCAACTACGCCGAGCAGATCGGCTGCTACCTCGGCCTGCGCCGCGGCACGATCGAGGCCTGGGTGGTCATCGACGGCAAGGCGTACGAGCACCGGGTGTGGCAATGATCCCGCCCCGCCCATCCGCATCACGAGAACAGGGAACGACACACTCATGACCATGACCCCCGAGCAGGCCGCCTGGTTCCAGGGGACGTTCCAGCGTCTCGTCGAGAACGTCGACAAGGCGGTGCAGGGCAAGCAGGAGATCGTCGGCCTGGTGCTCTCCGCGATGCTCGCCGAGGGCCATGTGCTCCTCGAAGACGCTCCGGGCACCGGAAAGACCAGCCTCGCCAAGGCGCTCGCCGCGACGGTGCAGGGCACCAGCGCGCGCATCCAGTTCACGCCCGACCTGCTGCCGTCCGACGTCACCGGCGTCACGATCTACGACCAGCAGCAGCACCGGTTCGAGTTCCACCGCGGACCCATCTTCGCGTCGATCGTGCTCGCCGACGAGATCAACCGCGCGTCGCCCAAGACCCAGTCGGCGCTCCTGGAGGTCATGGAGGAGTCGCGCGTGACCGTCGACGGCGTCACCCACGAGACGGGACGCCCGTTCCTCGTCATCGCGACGCAGAACCCCATCGAGCAGGCCGGAACGTACAAGCTCCCCGAGGCGCAGCTCGACCGGTTCCTCATCAAGACCTCCATCGGCTACCCCGACCTCGCGGTGACCGAGAGCATCCTGGCCGGGGCCTCCGACCGCAACCCGTCGGCCGGACTCGCGGCGATCATCACGACCAGCGCCGTCGCCGACATGGCCGACCTCGCCGCCACCGTGCACGTCGAGCCCGCCGTGCTCCGGTACGCCGCCGAACTCGCCGAGGCGACGCGCGCCGACCAGGCCACCCGGCTCGGCGT
>DAMDKH010000123.1:0-6105 GCA_032099965.1 Microbacterium sp. | reverse complement strand
GCGTCGAACGGGCGCATCCGCGTGCGCGGCGGGGGTTCGGCGATGACCGCCGGGGCCGCCGTGGCGGCCGGTGCCGGATCCTCGAACAGGGCGTCGCGGATGATGCGGCGCGGGTCGTACTGACGCGGGTCGAGCTTGCGCCAGTCGACCTCGTCGATCTCGGGGCCCATCTCGTCGCGCATCCGGGTGCGGGTGTCGCGCAGCAGCTCGCCGCCGCGACGGACGATGCGCGCGAAGCCCTCCGCCATGCGCGGGAGACGCTCCGGTCCGACGATGAGCACGGCGATGAGACCGATCAGCATCAGCTTCTCGAACGTCAACCCGAACTCCATCTCTCCAGGCTACCGTCGCGCCTGCGCGGACCTCGCCCTCGGAGCCAATAACCTGGGGAGAGTCACAGCGCAGGGAAGGGCCCCCCATGAGCGAGCACGACGCGAACGCGCGTTTCCTCCGCGAATCCATCGTCGAACCGGATGCGATCGCACGCGCCCGGGCGCACGCCGTCGAACTCGGGGCGGCCCCGGTCAGCGTCGTCGTCGGATCGCAGATCGCCGTCCTGGCCGCCGCGACCGCCGCGCGTTCGATCGTCGAGATCGGAACGGGCGCCGGGGTCTCCGGCCTCTGGCTGCTGCGCGGGGCGCCGAACGCCGTGCTGACGACGATCGACAACGAGCGCGAGCACCTCGCCGCGGCACGGCAGTCCTTCGCCGACGCACGCGTGCCGGCGACCAGAGCCCGCTTCATCACGGGACGCGCGGCCGACGTGCTGCCCCGGATGAACGAGGCCTCGTACGACATCGTCCTCGTCGACGCCGACGCAGAGAACGTCATCGACTACGTCGAGCACGGACTGCGCCTCATCCGCGAGGGCGGCATGGTGCTCGTTCCCCGGGTCCTCGCCGGTGGCCGGGTGGCCGACCCCGTCCAGCGCGATGAGATCACCTCGGCGTACCGTTCGCTGATCCAGGAGACGCAGGAATCCTCCGCGGTCCTGGCCACGGTGTCGCCGGCCGGCGAGGGACTGCTGCAGCTCATCGGGGTCCGCGAACGCTCCTGACGGCAGCCACTGACAGCGAAAGGAGGGCGGCGGATCGGATGATCCACCGCCCTCCCTGTCGTTCCCCCCGGAGTACGGGGGTCAGGCGGGCGCCACGACGGCTGCGAGCACGTCGTGAAGCTCCTTCGCTTCGGCGTCGTTCACGGAGACGACCAGACGGCCTCCTCCTTCGAGCGGAACACGCACGATGATGAGTCGTCCTTCTTTCACGGCCTCCATGGGGCCGTCTCCGGTCCTCGGCTTCATCGCTGCCATCGCGGCTTCCTTTCCTCGGTGGTATGAAGATGAGTTTATCGGTGTCGCCGCCACCTGACCGTCACCTGTGAAGAAAACCGTGCAGAGCGCGCCGTCACGGCACCTGCCAGAAGGTGTTCCCCGAGGCGTAGACGAAGTGGATCCATACGGCCTGACCGATCAGGCAGAGCGCGAGCACCCCGAGCCGCCATCCCCATCGCCGCGGAACGGCCATCGCCCCCCAGAGGGGGCTGAGCGGGAGAAGCAGGCGGAAGATGCTCGACTGCGGGAAGAACACCGCGAGCAGATACAGCAGGTAACTGGCGCTCCACAGCCGGACGTCCGGACCCAGCGCCCGCACCGGGGGAAGACGGAGCAGTGCCAGCGCCGCCCCCACCACGAGGAGCGCGAGCGCCACGAGGCCGGCCCACGACGGCAGCCCCCACAGCGTGAACCAGAACGAGGCCGCTTGCACCCACCCCTCGAACGGGACGAATCCGTCGACGCCGCCGGCGATCCAGTTCTGACGCCAGGCGAGCTCCGTCTCGAGGTAGGCGCCCATGTCGCCGGTGACGACGCCCGCCACGACCTGCCAGGCGAAGCCCGAGACGGTCGCGAGGGCACCGGTCGCGACGATGTGCGCGATGTCGCGCCGGGGCAGCGGGTCGTGCCGACGGCGCACCCACCGCACGATCCCGTGGAGGCCGAGGAACAGCGCGAAGGCGAGGATGCCCGGACGCGTGAACGCCATCACGAGGATGAACGGATACAGCCGGGCGTACCGGCGGCGCTGCGCCGCGTCGAGGGCGAGGAGGAGAAGGAGGAGGAAGAGGGATTCCGCGTACCCCACCTGGAAAAGGGCCGCCAGGGGGCCCGAGGCGAAGAACACCACCGCCCACAGCGCCGCGGCCGCGCCGATCCGATCGCGGAGGAGCCGATGCAGCGCGAGGCAGGCGAGGTAGCCCGACACGAAAGAGACCAGGAACGCCCCCACACCCCACGAGCCGAAGACCAGCCCCACGGCCTGCGCCACGACGGGGAACACGGGCATGAACGCCCATTGGTTCTCGGCGACGGCACCCGCCGCCGTCGTCTCGAGCACCGACGGGTAGCCCTCGACCGCGATGAGCCAGTACCACTGGGCATCCCAGCCCAGCACGAAGTCGGCGAGACCCGGCGCGACTCCGAAGCGCGAGAGCGACGTCGACGACGCGGCGGCCTGCAGGAGGAAGACCGTGGTGACGATGCGGGCTGCCAGGTAGACGGCGGCGATCCGCAGCGCGAGCGGCAGGCGCTGCCACGCCCGGACCGCCGTCAGCGCGACGTGAGCCACGCCCGGAGACCGCGCTCGACGGCGTCGATCTGATCGAGCGGGACACGCTCCTCGTCGTGGTGGGCGAGATGCGGGTCGCCGGGGCCGTAGTTCACGGCCGGGATGCCCAGGGCCGAGAAGCGGGCGACATCCGTCCAGCCGTACTTGGGCCGCGGCTCGGCACCCACGGCCGACAGGAACTCCTGGGCCACCGGTGCGTCGAGCCCGGGTCGCGCGCCCTCGGCGGCGTCCGTGACCTCGAGGTCGAACCCGGCGAGCACGCTGCGAAGGTGGGCCTCCGCCATCGCCGCGGATTTGTCGGGCGCGAAGCGGTAGTTGATCTCGACCTCGCAGAGGTCGGGGATGACGTTGCCGGCGACGCCGCCGGTGATGCGCACGGCGCTGAGGCTCTCGCGGTACACCAGTCCCTCCACCGCGACCTCGCGCGCACGGTACTCCGCCAGCCGCGAGAGCAGGGGCGCCGCGGAGTGGATGGCGTTCTCGCCGATCCACGCCCTGGCGCTGTGGGCGCGGACTCCGCGGGTGCGCACGACGGCGCGCATGGTGCCGTTGCATCCGCCCTCGACCTGTCCGTCCGACGGTTCTCCGAGGATGGCGAAGTCGGCGGCGAAGAGGTCGGGGCGTGCGGCGGCCAGCAGACCGAGGCCGTTCTTCGCGGCGTCGACCTCCTCGTTGTCGTACCACATCCAGGTGATGTCGAGAGAGGGGTCGACGAGCTCGGCGGCGAGCTTGAGCTGCACGGCCGTGCCGGCCTTCATGTCGACGGTGCCGCGACCCCACAGGTGCGGCCGCCCGTCGATGTCGATCAGGCGGGTCGGGAGGTTCTCGTTGATCGGCACCGTGTCGATGTGCCCGGCGATCGCCACCCGACGGGCGCGGCCTCGGGACGTGCGCGCGACCACGGTGTTGCCCAGGCGGATGACCTCGAGGTGGCCGAGCGGCGCGAGAGCCTGCTCGATCGCGTCGGCGAGCGGCTTCTCCTCCCCCGAGACGCTGGGGATGTCGCAGATCGCGCGCGTGAGATCGACGGAGGAGGCGGACAGATCGAGCAGCATGCCCCCAGCCTACGACCTGCCACGCGCGCGTCCGCGGTGCGGGCACGCGCCCGGGATGGGGGGCGGGAGCGGGTACCGTTGAGGCATGACGGACGCGCGCACGGTGTGGGGTATCGGACTGACGACCATCGCCGGGGACGGCACGGTGTTGGACGCCTGGTACCCCGAGGTCGGCTCCGGCACGCTGCCGACGAGCGGGGGCACGGCCTTCGACGATGCCACGGGTCCCGACGCTCGCCGCAACGTGACCGTCGAGCCGGTGCGTCTGGAGATCGACCTCGACGCCGCGCCGGCCTCGACGGCCGACGCCTACCTCCGCCTGCACGCGCTCTCGCACCTGCTCGTGCGCCCGAACGAGCTCTCGCTCGACGGGATCTTCGGCCACCTCCCGAACGTCGCCTGGACCAACGCGGGCCCGATGCTCCCCGACGACGCCGCTCGCCTGCGCCCCCAGCTGCAGCGCGCCGGCATCCAGGTGCAGGGCCTGGACAAGTTCCCCCGGCTCACCGACTACCTGCAGCCGTCCGGCGTGCGGATCGCCGACGCCTCCCGCGTGCGCCTCGGCGCGCACCTCGCTCCCGGCACCACCGTCATGCACGAGGGATTCGTCAACTTCAACGCCGGCACGCTCGGCGCCTCGATGGTCGAGGGGCGGATCTCGCAGGGCGTGGTGGTCGGCGACGGAAGCGACATCGGCGGCGGCGCCTCGATCATGGGCACCCTCTCGGGCGGCGGCGCGCACCGCGTCTCCATCGGCGCGCGCACGCTGCTCGGAGCCAACGCCGGCATCGGGATCTCGCTCGGCGACGACTGCGTGGTCGAGGCGGGGTTGTACATCACCGCCGGCACGAAGATCGTGCTGGTCGACGGACCCGTCACCCCGCAGGGCACCCGCACGTCGGTGAAGGGCGCCGAGCTCTCCGGTCGGGACGGTCTGCTGTTCCGTCGCAACTCGCTCTCGGGCGCCGTCGAGGCGGTGCGCCGCAGCGGTGTCGGGGTCACGCTGAACGAGGCTCTCCACGCCTGAGAGCGCCGTTCGCCCGGCGTTCAGCTCGCGCTGGTAGGCTGGGGTGTCGCCCGGGCTCAGTCCCGGCGGCGTCGTCGTCGTCACGGGGTCATTGAGGACCAGAACGAGCCGCCCGGCTCCCACCACCAGCATTCGCTGGCCTTTCGAACGGCGGACCGATGCGCTCCATCCCGAGAGCGCCGGCGCCCACCTCAACCCACTACCGTGCGTGGCCTTCACGCACTGACGGAGTCACGCATGCCCACTTTCCTCGATCTCGGCGTTCCTGCCGAGCTCGCCGCCGTCCTCGCCGAATCCGGCAAGACCGAGGCGTTCGCCATCCAGCGCGACACGCTTCCCGACTCGCTCGCCGGCCGCGACCTGCTCGGCCGTGGTCGCACCGGCAGCGGTAAGACCATCGCCTTCGCGCTCCCCCTCGTCGCCCGCCTCGCGTCGTCCGGCGCGCAGCGTCGTGCCGGACTCCCCCGCGGACTGGTGCTCGCGCCGACCCGCGAGCTCGCCACGCAGATCGCCGCGACGATCGCCCCGCTCGCCGAGGCCGTGGGGCTCCGCGTCACCACCGTCTTCGGCGGCGTCAGCCAGCGCCCGCAGGAGAAGGCCCTCGCGGGCGGCGTCGACATCGTCGTCGCCTGCCCCGGCCGGCTCGAAGACCTCATGAAGCAGCAGATCGTGCGCCTCTCCCAGGTGGAGGTGGCGGTGCTCGACGAGGCCGACCACATGGCCGACCTCGGCTTCCTCCCCGGAGTGACGCGCATCCTCTCGGCGACCCCCGCCGGCGGTCAGCGCCTGCTGTTCAGCGCCACGCTCGATCGCGGGATCGACAGCCTCGCCCGCCGCTTCCTCGTCAACCCGGTGAGCCACGAGGTCGACGAGGAGAGCGTGCCGGTCGGCGAGATGACCCACCGCGTGCTCGTCGTCGACTCCCCCGAGAACAAGACCGCGCTCGTGCGCGATCTCGCCTCGGGCACCGGCCGACGCATCCTCTTCACCCGCACGAAGCACCAGGCCAAGAAGCTCGCCAAGCAGCTCACCGCAGCGGGCATCCCCGCCGTCGACCTGCACGGCAACCTCTCGCAGAACGCCCGCGAGCGCAACCTCGGCGCCTTCTCGTCGGACCCCGCCGACGGAGGCGTGCGCGTTCTCGTCGCCACCGATGTCGCGGCCCGCGGCGTGCACGTCGACAACGTCGACCTGGTCGTCCACGTCGACCCGCCCGTCGAGCACAAGGCGTACCTGCACCGCTCGGGTCGCACGGCGCGTGCCGGTGCCGCCGGAACCGTCGTGACGGTCGTGCTCCCCGAGCAGCGCCGCGACGTGAAGGACCTCCTGCGCAAGGCCGCGATCTCCGCGCCGCTGGAAGACCTCACCACCGCCGCGGTCACCGAGCTCGTGCCCGAGC
>DAMDKH010000122.1:0-6108 GCA_032099965.1 Microbacterium sp. | reverse complement strand
GATCGCGGCCGTGCGCGGGTTGACGGCACTCCACCTCTCCCCCGCGCGCATCCTCCGGGACATCGATGCGCTGCAGGTGCCGGAGCGCCGCCGCGGCATCACGGTTCTCACGCCCGCCCTCGTGCGCGCCGCGCACGCGCACGGGACGGAGGTGCACGTGTGGACCGTCGACGACCCTGCGGCCATGCGTCGCCTCGTCTCCGCGGGCGTCGACGGGATCGTCACCGACCGCGCCGACGTCGCCGTGGACGTGCTCGCGCGCGAATAACTCTCCGCGCTGGGATTCCCCTGTGAATCCCGCCGAGAACGCGGTCGCGTGGATGAAGCGCACAGGCTGGAGCGTTATACCTGACAGCGACGAGAGGACCACAAAATGGCAGATCGCAGCCTGCGCGGCATCCGACTCGGCGCCCAGAGCCTACAGAGCGAAGAGGGCGTCGTTTTCATGGAGCGCCGTGAGACCACCTACACCTGTGACGCGTGCGGCCATGTCACGAACCTGATGTTCGCCGCCGACGCCGAGCCCCCGCAGACGTGGGAGTGCCGGTCGTGCGGCGCGGACGCCCGCCTCAACGTCGACGGCCAGGCCGTCACGCTCGAGGCCACGGACGAGAAGGCCGCTCGCACCCACTGGGACATGCTGATGGAGCGACGCACCCGCGCCGAGCTCGAAGAGCTCCTCGAGGAGCGTCTCGCCTTCATCCGCGCCCGCCGCGGCGCTGGCGAAGACCCGACGCGCGAGAAGATCGGGGCCTAGGCCCGACGAGCGCGCCACCCGGCGAGGAGCAGCGCCCCCACCCCACCCCAGAGCAGGACCTGCTGCAGGCCCGATCCCAGCAGAACACCCGCCGTGAGGCCGGAGCGGAGCTCGACATCCTCGAGCATCGCCCCGGCCTCGTCTGCGTTCAGGCTCGTCACGGTGGTGCCGTCGGCGCGGATGATCTGACTCGTTCCCACGGTCGACACGTTCACGACGCTCCGCCCGGTCTCGATGGCCCGCATCCGCGCGAAGGCGAGCTGCTGGAGGTTCTCGTCCGTGCCACGGAAGTCGGCGTTGTTCGTCTGGAAGACGAGCACCTGAGCGCCGCGTCGGATGTCCTCGTGGACGACGTCGTCGTAGATCACGTCGAAGCAGATCGCGAGGCCGACGCGCACGCCCTCCACGTCCATGATCGGAGCGTTCGTGCCCGGGCTGTACTCGCGGCCGATCAGACCGATGAGATCCGGAGCGAGCGCGGCGAAGAAGTCGCGATCCGGAACGTACTCCCCGAAGGGAACCGGGTGCCGCTTGTCGTGCGATTGCTCCGCCGTGCCGTCTTCCGTCCAGAGCATCGAGGTGTTCCAGTAGCGCTCGTCCCGCGCCGTCGCCGCGTTCGCGAGGAGGGGCGCGCCGATCCGCGTCGTCACCAACGTCATCTGCCGCGCGAGCGTGGTGTTCTGGAACGGGTCGGCGTCGAGGCTTCCTTCGGGCCACACCAGCAGATCGACGTCCTCGCCGTAGAGCGGCTGCGTGGCTTCGGTCTGCGCGCGCACGACGGCGAACGGCGTCCGCTCGTCGAAGTAGCCCGTGGGGCCGTTCCCCTGCACCGCGGCGATCCGCATCGAGCCCGACGAGCTCGTCGGGAACAGCGGAGTGGCGACCAGGAGCAGGGCGACCGCCGCGGGGAGGACGACAGGGAGCGGCCGGCGCCACAGGCCCAGGCGGACGGCCTCGACGAGCATGGCCACCAGGAGCACCATGAGGAACCCGAGTCCCCCGACCCCCAGCCACGACGTCACGGTCGCCAGCGGGCTCAGCGCCTGGGTCATCCCGATCCGCGCCCAGGGGAAGCCGCCGTACGGCCACGAGCCGACGAACACCTCGCGGCCGATCCACAGCGCGGCGACGACGGCGGGGAGCACGGTCATGCGTGCCCAGGTCGACGGCAACGCGCGCGGAACCCAGCGGTACGCGAGGGTGATCGGTACGAGCCCGAGCGCCGACAGCCCGCCCTCCACGACACTCAGCGCCGCCCAGGGCACCGGCCCCAGATAGCGCGACGTCCAGGAGACGAGGAGGGCGTAGAAGAGCAGCCCATAGACGAGGCCGACGAGCAGGGCGCCCCCGGCCCTCCGCCCGATCAGCGCCAGCAGCAGGAGTGCAACGGCGGGGAAGGCGAGGATCCACACTCCGACCTCGGGGTACGACAGGTCCATGAGCAGCGCAGCGGCGGCGGCCGCAGGCAGGGCGAGCGGAAGCGGCAGGAGTGGGCGAGCGAGCAGGGGATGCTCGGCGGTGGTCTTCTTCCGCATCGTCACATCGAGGTGTACGCGACGATGCCGCGCCGCACGCCGTCGAGCGCCGCGCGGGCCGTTCGCGCGACCGCGGCGTCCTCCGCCACGATCGACAACTGGTCGAGGAGATCGATGGTCTGCTTCGCCCAGCGCACGAAGTCACCGGCGGCCATGTCCGCCTCGACCAGCACGCGGTCCAGCATTCCGCCGCGCGCCCACGAATGCATGGCGCCCGCGAGCCCGGCGGAGAGCGGTTCGCTGCCGGGGAGGTGATGATCCTGCTCGAGATCGTCGAGCTCCGCCCACAGCGCGCTCGTCTTCTCGAACGCCGAGCGGAACGCGCCACGCGGCAGGCCCCGCTCCCCCGCGTTCGCCTCATCCCGTCGCGGTTCGTACACGAGGCAGCAGGCCATGGCGGCGAGAGAAGGGGCATCGAGCCCGGCCCACAGCCCCTGGCGCAGCGACTCGGCGACGAGGAGATCCCGTTCGCCGTAGATGCGGCGCATCGTGCGGCCGGACTCCGTCAAGGCCAGCTCCTCGCCGTCCGCGCGCAGGTAGTCGAGGGTCTCGAGCACCTCCACGACGCGGTCGAAGACGCGTGCCACGGTTCCCGTCCGCGTCTCGATCTGCCGTCGGATGCGATCCGTCTGGCGCTTGAGCTTCCAGTAACGCTCGGCCCACCGTGCGTGCGCCTCCCGGTCGGGGCAGCGGTGGCAAGGGTGCCGCTGCATCGACGTGCGCAGCTGCTGGATGCGCTTCATGCGCTTGTCGCGGGCACTGCGGGGAGCCTGAGAATCCTGCCTGTTCTTCTTCTCGAGGTCGCTGAGCTCGCGGCGGATCGTGGAGTACTCCACGAAGTCGCCGTGCTCGCAGGTCATCGAAGTCCGGTAGCCCTCGAGGGACGTCTCGGCCTCGCGCACCTGGCGTGCGAGTCCGACGACCGCGCGATCGGCCTGGAACTGGGCGAAGGACGATTCGAGCACCTCGCGGGCTCGCGCCTTCCCGAACAGGTCGATGAGGTTGACCGCCATGTTGTACGTCGGACGGAAGCTCGAGTTCAACGGGTAGGTACGCCGTGAGGCGAGAGCGGCGACGGCCTGGGGATCCATGCCCTCGGTCCACTGGACGACGGCGTGCCCCTCGACGTCGATGCCCCGCCGCCCGGCACGACCGGTGAGCTGCGTGTACTCCCCGGAGGTGATGGCGACGCGGGCTTCGCCGTTGAACTTCTCCATCTTCTCCAGCACGACCGTGCGCGCGGGCATGTTGATGCCGAGCGCCAGCGTCTCGGTGGCGAAGACCACCTTCACGAGTTTGCGTCGGAACAGCTCCTCGACGACCTCCTTGAAGGCGGGGAGCAGGCCCGCATGGTGCGAGGCGACACCGCGCTCGAGGTTGTCCAACCACTCCCAGTAGCCGAGAACCCCGAGGTCCTCCTCCTGGAGGGTGCGGGTGCGCTTCTCCACGATCTCGCGGATCTCGACGCGCTCCTCGTGCGTCGTCAGCCGAAGACCGGAGCGGCGGACCTGCTGCACCGCGGCGTCGCAGCCGACCCGGCTGAAGATGAAGAAGATCGCCGGCAGCAGGTTCGAGCGGTCGAGGAGCTCCACCACCTCCGGCCGATCCATCCGCTCGATGCGTCGGGTGTTCGACGGGCGCACGGGCCGCTGCCCGCCCCGCGGCGGACGCTTGGCCTGTCGGCCGGCATGCCGGTTGCTCACATACGACTGCGCGCGACGGTTGTTCTCGTAGTGCGATCCGGTGAACGAGCGGATGCGCATGAGCTCTTGGTTCACCTGCGCGGTGGCCACGCCCGCGCGGTCGTCGAACAGCGGCAGGAGGTCGTCGCGCACGAGCACGTGCTGTTCGAGCGGCACGGGGCGCGTCTCGGACACGATGACCTCGGTGTCTCCCCGCACGGTGTCGAGCCAGTCGCCGAACTCCTCGGCGTTCGACACCGTGGCGCTGAGGGAGACCAGGCGCACCGGCGACGGCAGGTGGATGATGACCTCTTCCCACACCGCGCCGCGGAAGCGATCGGCGAGGTAGTGCACCTCGTCCATGACGACGTAGCGCAGATCGCGGAGCGCGGCCGAGTCGGCGTAGATCATGTTCCGCAGCACCTCGGTCGTCATCACGACGATCCGGGCGTTGCCGTTGATGTTCGTGTCGCCCGTCAGCAGACCGACCTCGTCGGCACCGTAGACCTCGACGAGCTCGCGGAACTTCTGGTTCGAGAGCGCCTTCATCGGTGTCGTGTAGAACGCCTTGTCCCGCGGCGTCTGCATCGCGAGATGAATCGCGAACTCCCCGATGATGGTCTTGCCCGCTCCGGTGGGGGCCGCGACCAGCACGCTGTGGCCGTTCTCGAGGGCGTGACAGCCCGCGACCTGGAACGGGTCGAGATCGAACTTCTGTCGGGCCGCGAACGCCCGCGTCTGCGGGTGCTCGGCGGAGCGCTGCGCCGCGGCGTACCGCTCGGCCGGCGAACTCATGCGGCTCCCGGAAGCAGGCCGTTCGCGGCTTCCAGCTTGCGGCGGCGCCGATCGAACAGCAGCGACACCCCGGCCGCCGCGAAGTACAGCACCACGAGGATGCCGGCGAGGAGGAGCATCGAGAAGATGTCGGCGGCAGGCGTCGTGATAGCGGCGAAGAGGCAGGCGATGAGGATCGCGACGCGCCACCCCTGGAGGATGGCCCGGCCGGTCATGACCCCGGCGACGTTCAGCGCCACGAGGAAGACCGGGAGGACGAAGGAGATGCCGACGACGAGCACGAACTTGAAGATGAAGTCGTAGTACTGCTTCGCATCGAAGTAGTTCACCCCGCCTTCGGGGACGAACGTCGACATGATCTCGATCACGTGCGGAGCCACGAGCACGGCCACGTAGCAGCCGGCGAAGAACAGCGGGATCGCCGCTCCGACGAAGCTGAGCGTGTAGCGGATCTCCTTGCGGGTGAGCCCGGGCATGATGAAGGCCCAGACCTGCCACAGCCAGATCGGTGCCGAGATGAGCAGGCCGATGGCCAGTGCGATCCGCATGCGCAGATCGAATCCGGACGAGACGGCGGAGAACACCAGTTGGGCGAACGGGGTCTCGGTCGCTCGTTGCTCGTCGAGGATGCGGATGGGCGCGGTGATGAACCAGATGATGGGGTCGGTGACAAGGAACGCCACGACCATGCCGACCGCGAGGCCGACGACGGCGATGATGAGCCGCTTGCGCAGCTCGACCAGATGAGCCGCCAATGTCATGCGCCGTTCGCGGAGGGGGGCCTCCGGCGACGCGATGGGGATCTCGGTCACGCCTACGACGTCTGCGGAGGAGTTTCCGGCTTCGCCGACTCGTTCTTCACCGACTCGGTGCGCACCGTTCCGTCGACCGGGGTCGGAGCGACGCCGTCGGTGTTCTCGGCCGCGTCCTCGGCCTTCATCGCCTTCATCTCACCGCGGAACACACGTGCTGACTGTCCCATGCTCTTCGCCAGCGCCGGCAGCTTCGCCGCGCCGAAGAGGAGCAGGATGATGATGAGGATGATCCACAGGTGCGGACCCGCGAATAGATTGCCCATGAGAGTCTCCTCGTCGTTTCGTGTCAGTCTACCCGGCGTTCCGGGGCGATGGCTGATGGTACAGGGCGAGTCCCGCCGCGGCCCACTCCCGGGTCGCCGTGCGGGCGACGGCCGGCTCGACGACCTCGAGCGCGCCGCCGAAACGGGCGGCGATCCGCTTGATGCCGCGGGGATCGGCCAGGTGGAGGTGCGCGGTGACCATACCGTCGGCGGCTTCGACGTCGTCGGCCGTCACCAACCCGCCGAGGAGCGGAGCCAGTC
>DAMDKH010000121.1:0-6145 GCA_032099965.1 Microbacterium sp. | reverse complement strand
GGCGGGCCGACGCGCTCGTCGCACCCGCGCTCGCGCGCGGCGGTCAGAGCAGGAAGGCGACCGCGATGAGGGCGTAGGTCGCCGCGAATCGCCGATTCCCCAGCGAGAAGACGAGACCGTAGAGCAGCGACGCCAGCATCGCGTAGAGGCCGGTGGCCGGGCCCTGCAGCAGGATGTGGGTCGCACCCCAGGTGAGCGCGAGCACGAGACCGCCCCAGGGCACCGCCGGGCGCCCGAACCGCAGCTCGCCCGCCCGCTGCCCGAGCACGACGAGGAGCACGACCACCGCGACCTCGCAGAGGTAGTAGGCCAGGAGCACCGCGAACAGCAGCGGCGCGGTGCCCTGGTCGTCGGCGGCGAGCCGGCCGTACTCCCCGACGAGCTTCCACTCCTGGAGGATGGCGGCGCGCACCCCGATCGCGACCGCGACGGCGAGGATGATCCCCACCGTCCGGGGCGCCACGTGACCTCGGAGCGCGGGACCGAAGACAGGCGTCGCGCCGTCGGCCTCCGCACGGATCCAGCGGATGATCGCGATCGCCCCGACCAGCCACCCGGCCGCCGTGACCGCCCAGTGGAGCAGCGCCGACGCGGTCGCGCCGGTCGATGCCCAGAGCGGGTCGAGGAGCACGGTCACCGCGAGCTCCCACCCGAAGACCGCGAAGGCATACAGCGCGACGACCAGATAGCGCCCCGCCGAGGGGGCCGGGCGGGTCTTCTCAGAACGGGACTGCACCCCCGGAAGCCTAGCCGTGAGCCTCCGGCCCGCCCGTCGCCCGTCAGCGCGGAGGGAAGGGGCCCTTGCGGTTCCGCAGCCGGATCCAGGTGACGAGACCGTAGCCGAACGAGCCGCCACCGGCCCAGGTGAGGGCGTGGATCCACGACCCCGCGCCGTTCAGATCGAGGATGACGGCGGCCACGCCCATGACGATGCCGACGATGATGAGGGTCAACGCGATGCTCTGTTCCCGGTCCATGGCGCGAGCCTAGCGACGAGCCGACGGAATCGGGCGCGCGCGCACGGCCGCGTGGCGTGCCGAGCGGAGCTCCCAGACGCGCGGGAGCGGTCAGCGGAGCCGCGGGATCAGCTCTTCGAGGAACGCCGCCGTCGATTCCCACCCCGTCACCGCGTGACACCGGGCGCCCATCGCGAGCACGGGGTAGTCATTGCCGGCGGGGTCGAGGCGGTCGCCGACGAAGATCATGTCGTCGAGGGGGATGCCGGTCTGCTCGACGAGCCGTCGCATGCCGTACGCCTTGTCGATGCCGCGGTCGGTGACGTCGATCGAGGTCGATCCGCCGGAGCGCACTTCGAGATCCGGGAGTCGCCGGGCGACGGCGGCGCTCAGTGCGTTCCTCTTCGCGCCGGTCGGATCCCACGCCGACTTGGCGTTGACCGGCGCCTGCTGACCGAGCGCCGAGAAGGTGACCTGTGAGCCACGGTCCTCGATGATGGCGCCCCAGGTCTTCTCCTCCCACACGCCCAGTCGGCGCGCCTCCTCTTCGAGCACCACCGCAGCCTCCATCCGCTGCTCCGCATCGAGGACGAGCGCGTAGACCGTCTCGATGCCGTCGGGGCGGATGCGGTAGTACTGCGTCCCACAGGCGGGCAGGAGGTGGAACGGCGCGAGCGCCGCCGCACTCGGCGCAGGGAGCTGGTCGATGACCTGCGCCGTGAACTGGTCGAGCTGTCCGCCGGAGATGATCGCAACCTCCACGCGGTCGGCGAGAGCGAGGAGCAGCGTGCCCATGCGCGCGTCGATCGCACTCTTCGAGGGCGCCAGCGTGTCGTCGAGGTCGAACGCCACGAGCCGGGGCGGCGGCGTCATGCCGATGCCTCGACCACGGCATCCGCATGTCCGCGCACCGGGCCGGTGCTGCCCCGCACGACGAACTCCACGGGCGGGAGGTCGATCGGCCCGGGCTCTCGGCCTTCGACGAGGGAGACCAGGGCTCGCGCGCAGGCGTGTCCCCACTGGAACACGTCCTGACGAACGGTTGTCAGCGGCGGAATGATGTACGGCGCCAGAGGGATGTCGTCGAAGCCGATGATCGAGAGGTCCTGCGGAACCCGGATCCCCCGGTCGATCGCCGCCGAGATTCCCGCGATGGCCATGATGTCGTTGGCGAAGATGATGGCGGTGGGAGGCTCGGGGTCGTCGAGCAGCTCGTGGGTGGCGCGGGCCCCTGCGGCTCCGGTGAAGTCGGCCTCGACCACAGCGCCGGGGCGCAATCCGAGCTGCACGAGTTCGCTCGCCCACGCATCGCGGCGCACCCGGGAGTGCACGTAGCGGTCGGCTCCGGACACGTGCGCGATGCGTTCGTGACCGAGCGCGTGCAAGTGGCGGACGGCGCGGCGGATGCCGGCGGCGTCGTCGAGCCCGATGGGCGCCGTGCCCTCTCCCGCTCCTGCTCCGAGCAGCACGCACGGCATCCCGAGAGCGGAGAGCTCCGCCGGTCTCTCGTCCTCGACGCGGAGATCGGTGAGGAAGACGCCGTCGACCCTGGCTTCGTGGGCGAAACGCGAGTATGCCTCACGCTCGGCCTGCTCGCCGTCGACGACCTGCAGCACGAGCGCGTATCCCACGGTCGAGAGGAAACTCTCGACGCCCGCCACGAACTGGGGGAAGAAGGGGTCCGTGCTGAGAAGTTCGGGGTCCCGGCGGATGACCAGTCCGAGCGCCTGAGCCCGGCTCCGCGACAGCGCCCGAGCCCGCGCATCCGGACGCCATTCGAGTTCGCGGGCGGCCTCGAGGATGCGCTCGCGGGCCTCCTCGCCCACACCGGAGCGACCGTTGAAGACGAAGGACACGGCGCTCTTCGACACCCCAGCCCTGGCCGCGACGTCGCCGATGGTGATCCTGCGTTCGCGGGCGGCCCCGTGACGGGTGGAGGCGGCGCGTCCCGCGCCTGCGCTCTCGGGTATGGAGGCGTTCATGATCTGTAGTGTAACCGACCGTTTAGCCCGATTTAGCTGTCTCCGTTCGTCGTGAATGCTCTGATGTGACAACGATGTCGCCTCTGCCGTGCATGATGTTGCGACCCAGGATCAAAACCGGTTTACTAGCAGAGGTCAGCGCCGTGTCTCATCGGGTCCGATTCCTCGATGCACCGGCGGACGGTCGTATCAGTGAGGAACAATCGGCATGGGCAGTGCGGCACCATCGCAGGAGAAGACCACGCGATCCCGGCGGCGAGGCACCGGCACTCTGCAGCGCTGGCTGGGGGAGAACCCTCTCGGGTTGCTCCTGAGCGCCCCGTACACCCTCTTCGTGGTCGTCGTGTTCCTCATCCCGTTCGGCTTCGGCATCTGGATGTCGGCGCACGACTTCTACTTCACCGCGCCGGGGGTGACGGTGGATCATCCGTTCGTCGGCTTCGCCAACTTCGCCGCTGTGCTCGCCGACCCGATCGTCCGTCAGGCGTTCGGGAACCTGCTGATCTTCCTGCTGATCAATGTGCCGCTGACGGTGGTGCTCGGTCTTCTGCTGTCTTCGGGTCTCGATGCCGTGGTGAAGTGGAAGGGCTTCTTCCGCGTTTCGTACTACGTCCCTTACGTGACGGCGTCCGTCGCGACCATCTCCGTCTGGATCTTCCTCTTCAACGGCAACGGCGTCGTGAACTCGATGCTCGGCTCCCTCGCCCCAGAACCGTCATGGCTGGCCAACTCGGCGCTCATCATGCCGCTGATCGCGGTCTACGTCACCTGGAAGAACCTCGGGTTCTACATTCTGCTGTACCTCGCCGCCCTGCAGAACGTGCCGAAGGAACTTCACGAAGCGGCCCAGCTCGACGGCGCCGGGCGATGGCAGCGGTTCCGCTCGGTGACGCTCCCCGCCGTGCGTCCGGTGACGTCGCTCGTCGTGCTGCTCTCGATCATCACCACCGGCCAGATCTTCACGGAGCCGTACCTGCTCACCGGCGGCGGGCCCAACAACGCGTCGATGACCCCGGCGCTGCTCATGTACCAGCAAGGCATCCAGCAGGGGAAGCCGGACATCGCCGCAGCGATCGGGATGATCCTCGTCACCGCGGTGATGATCGTCTCACTCGTCTCGCGCCGCATCACGGAAGGCAAGAACCGATGACCTCTCCCGACGCGCGCAAGACCCGCACCCCCCACACGCCCCGCAACGGCCGGGTGCTCCCGACCCTGCGCTTCGCCCTGCTCTTCGTCGGCGCCCTCGCCGCGCTCGTGCCGTTCTACTACATGGTGATCGGCGCGCTGCAGCGCAAGCGGGACACCAGCCTCCTCGGCCTGCTGCCGCTGCCCGAGAACCTGAGCTTCAACAACTTCGTCGAGATCAACGCGTCGGTGAACCTGCTCGGCTCGCTCCTCAACTCGCTGATCTTCACGGCCGGGGTGGTCGCCTGCACGCTCGTGTTCGGGCTGCTGGTCGGCTACGCGCTCGCGGTGCTGTCGTTCCGCGGCCGCGGCCTGGTGTTCGCGCTCGTGCTGCTCGTGCAGGCGATCCCGTTCCAGCTGCTCATGATCCCGCTGTACGTGATGGTCGTGCGGTACTTCGGCCTGGCCGACAACTTCATCGGCATGATCCTGCCGTTCGCGATCAACTCCGTCGCCGTGCTGATCTTCCGGCAGTACTTCCTGCAGATCCCGCGCGACGTGTTCGACGCCGCACGGATCGACGGCGCGAGCGAGCTGCGCATCCTGCTCTTCATCGCCGTTCCGCTCGTGCGCCCGGCGGTGCTCACTGCGATGCTCGTGACCTTCATCGGCCCGTGGAACGAATTCCTCTGGCCGTTCCTCGTCACGAAGGATGCCACGAAGCAGACCCTGGCCGTGAGCCTCGCGAACTTCTCGCAGACCAACGGCTCCTTCCTCGAGAACCCGATGGGTGCGGTGCTCGCGGGCGCCTGCGTGCTCGCTGTGCCGGTCGTCGTGCTCTTCCTCCTCTTCCAGCGGCACTTCACCTCCGCCAACCTCGGCTCCGCCATCAAGGGCTGAGCACTCCACCCCCGAGACACGAAGGCACAGCGATGACATCGTTCCCCTCCCCCACGGCCGAGAGCCCGGCCTCCGTGCCCTACGCACTGACGCGCGTCGGCACGATCATGACCGCCCGCCCCGACGATCCGCTCGAAGCCGAAGGGGTGCTCAACCCGGGCACGGCGTGGGGTCCCGACGGCGCGTTGTACCTGTACCCGCGGGTCGTCGCCGAGGGGAACGTGTCGCGCATCGCCCGCGCCCGGGTGGTGGTCGCCGACGGCGTGCCCGTCGACGTGGAGCGCCTCGGCGTGGTGCTGTCTCCCGATGAGCAGTGGGAGCACGGACGACAGAACGCCGGCGTGGAGGATCCGCGCATCACCTTCCTCGAGCCGCTGGGCCTGCACGTCATGACCTACATCGCCTACGGTCCCCTCGGACCGAAGCCCGCCCTCGCCGTCTCGCGCGACACGCTGACCTGGGAGCGTCTCGGTCCGATCCGGTTCGCCTACCAGCCGGAACTCGCCACCGACCTGAACCTGTTCGCGAACAAGGACATCGTGTTCTTCCCCGAGCTGGTGCCGGGACCCGACGGGACCCCCCGCATCGCGCTGCTGCACCGCCCGATGTGGGATCTCGACTGGCTGCGCCCCGGCGAGGGTTCCCGCCCGCCCGCTGGGGTCACCGAAGAGCGCCCGTCGATCTGGATCGGCTACATCGACATCGAAGCGGTGACCCGCGATGTGTCGGCCCTCACAGACGTGCGCGAATCGGCGATGATCGCCGGTCCCGAGATGGCGTACGAGAGCGCGAAGATCGGCGCGGGCCCTTCGCCTCTGCGGGTGCCGGAAGGATGGCTGCTGCTGCACCACGGCGTGTCGGGCGCGACGCCCAAGGGGTTCGAACTCGCGCACGGATCGGTGTACTCGGCCGGAGCGATCCTGCTCGATGCCGACGACCCGCGCCACGTGATCGCGCGTTCGTCCGAGCCGCTGCTCGCACCGGAGACCGCTGAGGAGACGCAGGGAACCCTCGCGAACGTCGTGTTCCCCACCGCCGTCGAGCACATCGGCGGGCGCACCTTCGTGTTCTACGGCATGGCCGACTCGTCGATCGGCGTGGCCGAGCTCACTCGCGTCTGAAGCATCCACCCTCGAAGGCCGTCTCCTCCGGGAGACGGCCTTCTTCCCTGCCCCGAGT
>DAMDKH010000120.1:0-6147 GCA_032099965.1 Microbacterium sp. | reverse complement strand
GGCCCGCCGTCGCAGCCCTCGTCGACGCCAGCCAGAGCGCACGCGCAGCGCTGGCCGGATTCGCCGTCGCCCGAGCCTGGCGCAGCGCCCCGCGCCCGGTCGAGGCGGACGACCTGCTGCCCGAACGCGCGCTGGCCGGCGATCCGCTCGCCAAGCAGACGCTGATCGAACGCATCCATCGCCCGCTCCAGGCGCACTCGACCGATCTCGTCACGACGCTGTGGAGCTATCTCGACAACGGCCGTTCGCTCGAAGCGACGGCGCGTGAGCTCTTCGTCCACCCGAACACGGTGCGCTATCGCCTCAAGCGCGTGAGCGAGGTGATCGGCTGGGACGCGACCGGACCCCGCGAGGCGCTGATCCTGCAGACCGCACTCATCCTCGGATCGATCGGCGGAGGCGACCAGGGCCGCCGCCGTTCCCCTGGCCGCCGAACGCCGCGCTGAGACGCATGCCGGGCGCTGTGCGCCACACACAAGGGTTCTCGAGAATCTTGTGACGAATCATCCACCGCCCGCGCGTGATCGTTGGCAGACTGGGGTGGTGATTGTCGTCGTCTGCCCTGGTCAGGGCTCCCAGACCCCTGGTTTCCTGTCGCCGTGGCTCGAGCTGGAGGGCGTAGCCGAGCGTCTCGCCGCATACTCCGACGCCGCGGAGGTCGACCTGCGTGAGCACGGCACCGTGTCGGATGCCGACACCATCCGCGACACGCGCATCGCGCAGCCGCTGATCGTCGCGGCGTCGCTCCTCGCACACGCCGAGCTGGTCGCTCGCGCGGGGCGCCGGGCCGACGGCATCGCCGGCCACTCCGTCGGAGAGATCGCGGCCCTCGTCGGCAGCGATGTCATCGACGCGGAGACGGGCATGCGGCTCGTCGGCATCCGCGGTCGTGCGATGGCCGATGCCGCAGCTCAGACACCCACGGGCATGAGCGCCGTCCTCGGCGGCGACGAGGATGCGGTCCTCGCCCGCCTCGCCGAGCTCGACCTGTCGCCCGCCAACTACAACGGCGGCGGCCAGCTGGTGGTCGCCGGCTCCCTGCCCGCCCTCGCCGCCCTCGCCGAGGAGCCGGTGAAGGGCACGCGCGTGATCCCGCTACAGGTCGCCGGAGCGTTCCACACGTCGTACATGGCACCCGCCGTGGCGGCGCTGCGCGATGCGGTCGCCGACGTCACGCCGCACGACCCGACCCTCCCGCTCTGGACCAACCGCGACGGATCGGTGCTCGACAGCGGCGCGCAGGCCCTCTCCCACCTCGTCGACCAGGTGTCGTCCCCGGTGCGCTGGGACCTCTGCATGTCGTCGTTCGCCGACCGGGGCATCACCGGCCTGATCGAACTCGCGCCCGCCGGGGCGCTCACCGGCCTCGCCAAGCGCGGACTGCGCGGGGTGCCCACGGTCGCCGTCAAGACCCCCGAAGACCTCGACGCAGCCGTCGCGCTGCTGAACGGAGAAGCCGCATGAGCCTCACCCTGACGCAGGCCACCGGCCCCGCCTTCACGCGCATCTACTCCTACGGCGCCGCGCGCGGCGAGAACGTCGTGCCCAACGACGACCTCGTCGGCCCGATCGACTCCAGCCACGAGTGGATCCGCCAGCGCACCGGCATCATCACCCGGGTGCGTGCCGACAAGGGCACCGACGCGATCGATCTCGCCGCCGAGGCGGGAGCCGAGGCGATCGAGAAGGCGGGCGTCCCCGCCGCCGAGATCGACCTCGTCATCGTCGCCACCATCAGCAACCCGAAGCAGACGCCCTCCGTCTCGGCGATCGTCGCGGACCGCGTGGGCGCCAACCCGGCCGCCGCCTACGACATCAACGCGGCCTGCGCCGGTTACGCCTACGCCGTCACGCAGGCGGACGCGCTCATCCGGGCCGGCGCCGCCCGGTACGCGCTCGTCATCGGCACGGAGAAGCTCTCCGACGTCGTCGATCCGACCGACCGCAGCATCTCCTTCCTCCTCGGCGACGGTGCCGGCGCCGCGGTGATCGGTCCGAGCGAGACCCCCGGCATCTCCCCCGCCGTCTGGGGGTCGGACGGCTCGAAGGCCGATGCCGTGGGCATGAACGGCACCCTCACGCAGTTCCGCGACGGCGAGGCCCCGTGGCCGACGCTGCGTCAGGAGGGGCCGACCGTCTTCCGCTGGGCGGTCTGGGAGATGGCGAAGGTCGCCCGCGAAGCCCTCGATCGCGCCGGTGTGCAGCCGGCCGACATCGCGGCCTTCATCCCCCACCAGGCCAACATGCGCATCATCGACGAGTTCGCCAAGCAGCTGGGGCTGCCCGAGACGACGGTGATCGCGCGCGACATCGAGACCACGGGCAACACCTCCGCGGCGTCGATCCCGCTCGCCAGCCACCGGCTGATGGCCGAGCACCCGGAGCTCTCGGGTGGCCTGGCCCTGCAGATCGGCTTCGGGGCGGGCCTCGTGTTCGCCGCTCAGGTGGTCGTCCTCCCCTGAGCGGGGCCCGACGTTCCCTAGACTGTTCCACGGTTCCGAAAACAACCCGCAAGAAAGAGGAAGACCACATGGCTTTCACCAAGGATGAGGTCCTCGCCGGCCTCGCAGAGCTGATCACCGACGAGACCGGCATCAACGCCTCGGAGGTCGCGCTGGAGAAGTCGTTCACCGACGACCTCGACATCGACTCGATCTCGATGATGACGATCGTCGTCAACGCCGAGGAGAAGTTCGGCGTCACCATCCCCGATGACGAGGTCAAGAACCTGAAGACCGTCGGCGACGCCGTCGACTTCATCGTCGCGGGCCAGCAGTAAGACGCGCAGGATGCCACCCCCGCTCCGTCGGGGCGTGGCATCCTCCGTCCTGTCCTGACTCCGCCCTCCCCGCTCGATAAGGAACCACACCCATGACCAAGCGCATCGTCGTCACCGGCATCGGCGCCACGTCCGCCATCGGCGGGACCGCTCCGGACAACTGGAGCAACCTCCTCGCCGGCATGTCCGGCACCCACACCCTGACGCACGACTGGGTGGCGGAGTACGACCTTCCCGTCACGTTCGCCGCCGAGGCGATGGTGCGCCCCGAAGAGGTGCTCCCCCGCCACGAGGCGAAGCGTCTCGACCCGTCCTCCCAGTTCGCGTTGATCGCGGCGCGCGAGGCCTGGGCGGATGCGGGATCCCCCGACGTCGCGCCCGAGCGCCTGGGCGTCGACTTCGCGACCGGCATCGGAGGTCTCTGGACCCTGCTGGACGCGTGGGACACCCTCCGCGAGAAGGGTCCGCGCCGCGTCATGCCGCTGACCGTGCCGATGCTGATGCCCAATGCGGCCGCCGGCAATCTCTCGCTGCAGTTCGAGGCCCGCGCCTACGCCCAGACCGTGGTGAGCGCCTGCGCCTCGAGCACCGAGTCGATCATCCACGCCTTCCACCACCTGCAGGAGGGGCTCGCCGACGTCGTCATCGCCGGTGGCACCGAGTCGGCGATCCACCCGCTCACCATGGCGGCGTTCGCGTCGGCGCAGGCCCTCTCGCGTCGCAACGACGACCCTGAGCACGCTTCCCGCCCCGGCGCCGTCGACCGCGACGGCTTCGTGATGGGCGAGGGCGCCGCCGCTCTCATCCTCGAGACCGAGGAGCACGCGAAGGCCCGCGGCGCACGCATCTACGGCTACGTCCTCGGCGGCGGGGTGACCGCCGACGCGTACCACATCACGGGCAACGACCCCGAGGGCAACGGTGCCGCGCGCGCGGTGACCCAGGCCCTCGCCGAAGCCGGCGTCACGCCCGACCAGGTCACCCACATCAACGCGCACGCCACGTCGACCCCGGTCGGCGACCCGAACGAGTACAACGCGCTGAAGAAGGTCTTCGGCGACCGCCTCGACGAGATCCCGGTCTCGGCCACGAAGGCGTCGACCGGTCACCTGCTCGGCGGCACGGGCGCCATCGAGGCCATCTTCTCGATCCTGGCCCTGCGCGACCGCATCGCGCCTCCGACGATCAACATGACCGAGCAGGACCCCGCCGTCCCGTTCCGGTTGTCCGGCGAGGCGATGCCGCTCGGCGACGGTCCGCAGATCGCGATCAGCAACTCCTTCGGCTTCGGCGGCCACAACGCCGTCGCCGTGTTCGCCGGGGTCTGATCGACGCACGGACGAGACACGAGAGCGGCCCCCGGATCACTTCCGGGGGCCGCTCTCGCGTGGGTGCGTGAGGTCGTGCGTCAGGATGCGGCGGCGGCCGCCGCGAGACGGTGCGATCGCGCCTCTCGCAGGCGGGTGACCCGGGGCAGGAACCAGCCGATGAGCGGACCGACGCCGAAGGCGAAGAGCACGGTGCCGACACCGACGGGTCCGCCGAGCAGGAATCCCACCACCAGTACACCGCCCTCGAGCAGGGTGCGGGCGATCCACACCGGCCAGCCGGTGACGCGGACGAGGCCGGTCATGAGGCCGTCCCGCGGACCGGGTCCGAAGTCCGCGGCGATGTACAGACCGGTGGCGAAGGCGAGCAGCACGAGGCCCAGCACGAACATCGGCGCTCCGACCCAGACCGACGGAGGAGCGGGCAGGAGCAGCAGCGCGACGTCGGCGCACGGTCCCACGAGCAGCGCATTGAGGAGCGTTCCGAGGCCCGCGCGCTGCCGCAGCGGGATCCACAGCAGCAGGACGGCGATCGAGATGAGCACCGTCACCGCGCCGTACCCGATGCCCGAGGTGGTCGCGACGCCCAGCCCCAGCACGTCCCACGGCGCCACGCCGATGCCGCCCCGCACCATGAACGCGAGGGAGACCCCGTAGAGCGCGAGGCCGACGAGCAGCTGGACGAACCGCTCGACGAAGTCGCGGCGGGAGACGGCCCGAACGGGCAGAAGGATGGAACGGAGGTGCATGTCTCCATGGTGGCCCTCTCGGAGCGCCGGAGCACGAACCACTGAGCGCAAACTGGCCTGCATATCCGAGTCCACTTTGCGGCATCCTGGTCTTATGAGCTCTCGTCTGGTCCACCAGCTCGGCCCGCAGACCGTCGCCGGCGCCACCGCTGTCGCCCTCGCCGGCCACATCCGCGCCCTCATCCTCGATGGGCGCCTCACCGTCGGAGAGCGACTGCCGAGCGAGCGCGCCCTCGCCCTCGAGCTGCGACGGTCGCGGTCCACGATCACCCGTGTCTACGGTCTGCTGGAAGCGGGCGGATTCGTGTCCCGCCTGCACGGAGGGAGCACGCGGGTCACCCTCCCGCACGCCGGAGACACCCCCGTGGCCGCCGACGACTCCGAGGCCATCGACCTCTCGATCGCCTCCATGGACTCGACGCCGGGGCTCTACGACGCCACCGTGCGCTCGCTCCCCCGCCTCGCCGCACTCCGCGGCACCAGCGGGTATTCGCTGCAGGGGCTGCCCGAACTGCGCGAGGCGGTGGCGGCGCGGTTCACGCTCCGCGGTGCCCCGACTACGGCCGATCAGATCATCATCACCTCCGGCGCGCTCAACGCCTTCAACCTCGTCCTGTCGACGATCGGACGGCGCGGTGACAGGGCGCTCGTCGAACAGCCCACCTTCCCGCACGCCCTCGAAGCGCTGCAGCGCCACGGCTACCGCCTCGCCCCGACCCCGGTGGACGTCGACGGGTGGGATGCGCGCCATCTCGGCGATCTGCTCTTCGACGGCCGTCCGCACCTCGCCTACCTCATCCCCGACTTCCACAACCCGACGGGCGCGTCGATGCCGGACGACGAACGAGCCCGGGTGGTCGCCACCGCCCGCAGCGCGGGAACCCAGCTGGTCGTCGACGAGACCACCGCCGAGCTCGACATCGACCGCGACGGGGCGCGCATCCCGATGGCGGCCTTCGACCCGCGGGTCATCACGGTCGGATCGATGTCGAAGATCGCGTGGGGCGGGATGCGCATCGGCTGGATCCGCGCTGAGCAGTCCCTCATCACCCGCCTCTTGGCCGTCCGGCCGTCGTTCGAGCTGGGCACCGCCCTGCTGGAGCAGTGCATCGCCATCGAGCTGCTCGACGACATGCCGGCGCTCCTCGCGCACGTGCGCGAGCGACTGCGCGCCGGACGCGCCGCGGTCAGCGCCGGCCTCGCCGGGCTCGACGGGGTCGACATGCCGTCCACGCCGGGCGGGCTCTCCGCCTGGATCGATCTCGGCGCCCCGCTGTCGACCCGGCTCTCG
>DAMDKH010000119.1:0-6170 GCA_032099965.1 Microbacterium sp. | reverse complement strand
CGTGCCGATCGCGGCCTCGTCGCACACCGCCACGACCGCGGTCGGCCGGCGCCGGCGGTCGCCGAGCAGCCCGACCGCGGCGAGATACCCGTCCGAGAGGCTCGGCGCGCATCCCGCCACCCGCGCGTGATCGGCGAGGCCGGCGGTGCCGAGCGCGGCGAGGTAGCCGTCGATGCGCCGTTCGTCGCCGATGCTCATGACTCCCGCATCCGCCGCTCCGCCGATGAAGGCGATGTCGCTGTGACCCAGCTCGATGAGATGCTCGGTGGCGATGCGTGCGGCGGCGACGTCGTCGATCGAGACGGCGCTCGTGCCCTCGCTGTAGGGGCCGACGCCGACGAGCGGGCGTCCGGTGCGCTGGAGGCGCTCCAGCTCGTGGGCGCTGGGCTGGATGCCGACCGCGATGATGCCGTCGAAGCGGCGGCGGGGGAGGATGCTCTCGAACAGCCGCTCGCGGGTCTCGGAGCCCTCGGGGATGCCGTACAGCGACAGGTCGTAGTCGAGGGCGAAGAGGGAGTCCTGGATGCCGGCGAGCAGCTCGGCGAAGAACCACCGGTCGACCGGCGGCATGACGACGCCCACGGTCTGGGTGCGGCCGGTGGCGAGGCTGGTGGCCGACGAATGCGCGACGTAGGAGAGCTCCCGCGCGGCCTCCGCCACGCGGCTGCGCGTCTCTTCGGAGACGTACCCGCGACCGGACAGCGCCCGGCTCGCGGTCGCCTTCGAGACCCCGGCGCGCGCCGCGACGTCGGCGATCTTGCTCATCGGTCCTCCTCGACCAGACCATGCAGGACGTGCGATCCGTCGGAGCACGCCTAGGACAGAGCGTAGTGCGTGTCGGCGGCATCAGGGAACCGGTTCCACACCGGAAAGATGAGAGCGCTCCCATCTTGCACACCGATATGCTGTCAAAGGTTGCGATCTTGTGACCTTCCCCAGTTGTACCGCGGCTGCGAAGCCAGGTAGGTTGGCCTGGAATCGGTTCCCCAATGGTTGCGGCGATTGCTCCCTTGGGCGGACGGATGATCCACCTGAAGAGGAGAAGTACATGGCTTTGTCACAGCGATACCGCCTGCTTGCACCCATCGCGCTCGTCGGGGTCGCGTCCCTGGCACTCGCAGGCTGCGCCGAGGGCGGCAGCGGCGACGGCGGCGGAGAGACGAAGGACACCGTCCGCATCTCCGGCGGCATCACGGGCGTCGAGGCGGACGACCTGAACGCGTCGTTCGAGCAGTTCACCAAGGACACCGGCATCAAGGTCGAGTACACCGGCGACAAGGGCTTCGAGGGCAACATCGTCACCAAGGTGACCGGTGGCGACGCCCCCGACATCGCGATCGTCCCCCAGCCCGGTCTGCTCAAGACCCTCGTCGACACCGGCAAGGTCATGGAGGCGCCCGAGGCCGTCGAGAAGGCCGTCGACGAGAACTGGTCCGAGGACTGGAAGAAGTACGGCACGTTCGACGACACGTTCTACGCGGCGCCGATGCTCGCCAACCTCAAGGGCTACGTCTGGTACTCGCCGAAGCAGTTCGCCGAGTGGGGCGTCGAGGTTCCGAAGACGTGGGACGAGATGATCTCCCTCACCGACACCATCGTCGAGAAGACGGGCGGCCCCGCGTGGTGTGCCGGCTTCTCGTCGGAGGCGGCGTCCGGCTGGCCCGGCACCGACTGGATCGAGGACCTCGTGCTCCGCCAGTCCGGCCCCGAGGTCTACGACGACTGGGTGGCCGGCGACGTCAAGTTCACCGACCCCGAGATCAAGGACGCGTTCGACTCCGTCGGCCAGATCCTCCTCAACCCGGAGTACGTCAACGCCGGATACGGCGACGTCAAGAGCATCAACTCCACCGCCTTCGGCGACGTGGCCGCGACGCTGGCGAAGGGCGACTGCGCTCTGACCCACCAGGCGTCGTTCCTCTCGGCGAACTTCCTCGAGGCGCAGACCGCCGCCGGTGAGACCCCGGTCGTCGCGGAAGACGGCGACGTCTACGCGTTCATCATGCCGGGCGAGAAGGCCGGCGAGCTGCAGGTCGAGGGTGGTGGCGAGTTCGTCGCCGGCTTCTCCGACGACGACGCGACCCAGCAGGTGCTCGAGTTCATGGCTTCGCCCGAGTTCGCCGACGCCCGCGTGAAGCTCGGCGGCGTCATCTCGGCCAACAAGAACGCCGACCCGAGCCTCGCCAGCAGCCCGTTCCTGCAGGAGGCCATGGAGATCATGCAGGACGAGTCGACGACGTTCCGTTTCGACGCCTCCGACCTGATGCCGGCCACCGTCGGCTCGGGCTCCTTCTGGAAGGGAATGGTCGACTGGATCGACGGCAAGGACACCGACACGGTGCTCTCCGACATCCAGGCCGGCTACGAGAACTGATCGTTTCGGTACGATCAGCTTGAGCTGAGCGGGGTCGGGCTCTCGAGCCCGGCCCCGCTCCTCCCATCCATACCGCTCGGGTACGCAGCAGTACTCAGAAGGGGACACCCATGTCGCACGCGACCGTCGAGAAGCCCGTCGAGGCCGACGCTCCACCGGTGACGACGCACGGCACCGACGCGAAGGGGCGCGCGGTGACCCGCATCGTCCTCGCGATCGGGTTCGTCGTGCTCGTCGCCCTCGCACTCCTGCTCGTCTTCACCACCTCCAGCGAGGAATCCTCCCGCATCACCATCGGGTTCTCGCTCAACAGCTTCTTCCTGTGGCTCGGCGCCATGCACCCGCTCGTGCAGATCCCCGCCGTGCTCATCGTCTTCGGCATCGTGGTGGCGATCGTCCTCGTGCTCATCGAGTTCGCCCCCCGGCCCGGACGCGGCTACTTCATCATGCGGCTCGTCGCGTGCCTCGTCATCCCGGTGATGGCTTTCCTGCTGCTGCGCCCCTACGCGAACGCCGTGCTCTACGTCGTCGCGATCGCGCTGCTCGTCGGCGCGCTGCTCTTCTTCGCCGACTTCCGCGCCCGTCAGGGCGCGGGATACCTGTTCCAGCTCGTGCTGTTCATGGCTCCCGCCTCGATCATGCTGATCCTGGGTCTCATCTACCCGGCGATCTCGACGATCTTCAAGTCGTTCTTCAACAAGACCGGCGACGAGTTCGTCGGACTCGAGAACTACGTCTGGGTGTTCACCAACCCGGTCGGCGCCTCGTCGGTCATCAACACCCTCATCTGGGCGCTGCTCGCCCCGGTCATCTCGGTGATCATCGGCCTCGCCTACGCCGTGTTCATCGACCGGGCCCGCGGCGAGAAGTTCCTCAAGGTGCTCGTGTTCATGCCCGTCGCGATCTCGTTCGTCGGCGCCGGCATCATCTGGAAGTTCATGTACGACGCCCGTCAGGGCGACCAGATCGGTCTGCTCAACGCGGTCGTCACCGCGTTCGGCGGCGACCCGATCCAGTGGCTGGCGATCAAGCCGATCCTGAACACGCTGATGCTGCTCGTGGTGTTCATCTGGACCCAGACCGGATTCGCGATGGTGATCCTCTCGGCGGCCATCAAGGCCGTGCCCATCGAGCAGATGGAGGCCGCGGAACTCGACGGCACCAACGCCTGGCAGCGGTTCCGCAACGTCACGGTGCCGGGCATCCGCTCGTCGCTCATCGTGGTGCTCACCACCATCACCATCGCCTCGCTGAAGGTGTACGACATCGTGGCGGTCATGACCGGCGGCCGCGACGAGACCAGCGTGCTCGGCTTCGAGATGGTCAACCAGCAGCAGCGGTTCCAGAGCTACGGCCACTCCTCGGCGCTCGCCGTGGTGCTGTTCCTGTTCGTGCTGCCGCTCATCGTCTACAACGCCCGCTCGATGGCCAAGCAGAGGGAGATCCGCTGATGAGTGCAACGCAGGCCGTCGTCGCCGACAACCGCACCAAGCGCCAGGTTGCGCGTGACACGCGCAAGAACGAGGCGATCGCGCAGAAGAAGCTCACGTCGAAGGGCGCGACCCTCGCGGCCGCGATCATCGCGATCTTCTGGACGATCCCGACCTTCGGTCTCTTCGTCACGTCGTTCCGTCCGGGCTCCGACACGCAGAACAGCGGGTGGTGGACGGTCTTCGCCAACCCCGACTTCACGTTCGAGAACTACGTGCAGGCGTGGAACTCGGGCGGTACCTCGACGACGCTCGCGTCGGCGTTCGTGAACTCGCTGGCGATCACGATCCCCGCGACGGTCTTCCCGATCGTGATGGCGGCGCTCGCCGCCTACGCGTTCGCGTGGATCGACTTCAAGGGTCGCAACATGCTGTTCATCTTCGTGTTCGCGCTGCAGATCGTGCCGCTGCAGATGGCGCTCGTGCCGCTGCTGAGCCTGTTCTCCGACGGCCTGTCGATCAACGACGTGCCGATCTTCCCCGGCTTCGGCCTGAACGAGGTGCAGTACAGCTTCGCCCGGGTGTGGATCGCGCACGCGATCTTCGCGCTCCCGCTGGCGACGTTCATGCTGCACAACTTCATCTCCGAGATCCCCGGCGAGATCATCGAGGCCGCCCGCGTCGACGGCGCGGGTCACGGTCAGGTGTTCTTCCGGATCATCCTGCCCCTGGCGGCTCCGGCCATCGCCTCGTTCGGCATCTTCCAGTTCCTCTGGGTCTGGAACGACCTGCTGGTCGCGACGATCTTCGCCTCGCCAGGAGCCCTGCCGATCACCCAGGCGCTGAACTCGTTGTCGGGAACCTGGGGTAACAAGTGGTTCCTGCAGTCCGCGGGAACGTTCATCTCGATCATCATCCCGCTGATCGTCTTCTTCGCCCTGCAGCGCTTCTTCGTGCGCGGCCTGCTGGCGGGTGCGACGAAGGGCTGACCTCCGCGGTCTGCTCGAGACCGGCACAGACGACGGATGCCGTGGCGCAACACTCCAGCGCCACGGCATCCGTCGTCCTACGCTGAGGTCATGAAGTACGCGGACTCCATCGTCGACCTCGTCGGCGACACGCCCCTCGTCAGGCTGCAGCACGTCACCGACGGCATCGCCTGCACCGTGCTCGTGAAGCTCGAGTACTTCAACCCGGGCGGATCGGCGAAGGACCGCATCGCCTCGCGCATCATCGACGCGGCCGAGGCGGCGGGTCAGCTGAAGCCCGGGGGCACGATCGTCGAACCCACGAGCGGCAACACGGGCGTGGGTCTCGCCCTCGTGGCGCAGCAACGCGGGTACTCGTGCGTCTTCGTCGTGCCCGACAAGGTCGGCGAGGACAAGATCGACGTGCTCCGCGCCTACGGCGCCGAGGTGGTGGTGACTCCGACGTCGGTGGCCGCCGACAGCCCCGAGTCGTACTACAGCGTGAGCGACCGGCTCGCCCGCGAGATCCCCGGGGCGTTCAAGCCCAACCAGTACGAGAACCCGAACGGTCCCCGCAGCCACTACGAGACGACCGGGCCCGAGATCTGGCGCGACACCGAGGGCCGCGTCACGCATTTCGTCGCCGGGGTGGGCACCGGCGGCACGATCACCGGCACGGGGCGATACCTGCGGGAGGTGTCGGACGACCGGGTGCGGATCATCGGCGTCGACCCCGAGGGCAGCGTGTACAGCGGAGGCACCGGTCGCCCCTACCTCGTCGAGGGCGTCGGCGAGGACATCTGGCCCGGGTCGTACGACCCCGCGGTGCCCCACGAGATCATCGCCGTGACAGACGCCGAGGCGTTCGGCATGACCCGTCGGCTCGCGCGGGAGGAGGGCATCCTCGTCGGCGGCTCCAGCGGCATGGCCGTGGTGGGGGCGTTGCGTGCGGCGAAGGACCTCCCGGAGGACGCCGTCATGGTCGTGCTGCTGCCCGACGGCGGGCGCGGCTACCTCGGCAAGATCTTCAACGACGGATGGATGCGCTCGTACGGGTTCAGCGAGGTCGCGGAAGGGGAGACGGTGGCCGACGTGCTCGCCGCACGTCCGGCGCATCGGGGCGGGAGCATCCCCGACCTGGTGCACGCCCACCCCAGCGACACCGTGCTGGAGGCGATCGGGATGATGACGGAGTACGAGGTGTCGCAGCTCGTCGTGCTGAGCGCCGAGCCGCCGGTGATGATGGGCGAGGTGGTCGGCACGGTCGACGAGAAGGGCCTGCTCGACCTGCTGTTCCGCGGCGACGCGGCACCGGCCGACGCGGTCGGAGCGCATGTGGGGGAGCGGCTGCCGCTCATCGGCATCCGCGCCTCGGTCGGCGAGGCCAGGGCGGCGCTC
>DAMDKH010000118.1:0-6195 GCA_032099965.1 Microbacterium sp. | reverse complement strand
CGGCACCGCCACGGAGGCGACGCCCGCTCCGGCCGAGGGTGCCGACGACCCGGCGACCACAGACCCCGCCGCCGGGACCGAGGGGAACCCGGCGACCGAGACTCCCGCCGCACCGGCCGAGGTCGACCCGCGCCAGATGGTGCCGTTCACGATCACCGTGATCGCGGCCGATGCCGGCCAGGCGGCGCGTTTCCTCGACGCCCTCCGTGCCGATGCGCGCCTGCTCACCATCGAGCACGCCGAGCTGACCGAAGAAGAGGCGGCGCTCCGCCTGACCGTCAACGCCCGCAGCCTCGTGCTGCTGGGGAAGTGAGAATCCCATGAGCCAGCCCCTCACCCTCGACGCCCTCCTCACCCGTGCAGCCGGAGAGCGCGCCTCCGACGTGCACCTCACCGCCGACAACCCGCCCCTCATCCGGGTCGACGGCGCGCTGACCCGGGTGCCGGGGATCGAGTTCGCCCTGCCCGGGGACTGGCTCGACGCGGTGCTGCGGGGCATCCTCTCCCCCGAACAGGCCCAGGAGTTCGACGACCACGGCGAGGTCGACCTGGCCTACGCCGTCGAGGGCGTCGGACGTTTCCGCGTGAACGTGTTCCGTCAGCTCGGCCACACCGCCGTCGCCCTTCGACTCATCTCGACGCGTGCGTTCAGCCTCGACGAGCTCGGTGCGCCCGCGATCGCCCGCGACCTCGCGCTGCGCCCCCGCGGTCTCGTGCTGGTGACGGGACCGACCGGCTCGGGCAAGTCGACGACGCTCACCGCGATGGTCGACATCATCAACGAGACGCGGCCCGCCCACATCGTGACGCTCGAGGACCCCGTCGAGTTCCAGCACACGAGCAAGCGCTCGCTCGTGCACCAGCGGGAGATCGGCAGCGACACCCGCTCGTTCGCCGAAGCGCTGCGGCGGGTGCTGCGGCAGGACCCCGATGTGATCCTCGTCGGCGAGCTCCGCGACCCCGAGTCCATTCAGACCGCCCTGTCTGCCGCCGAGACCGGGCACCTCGTGCTGTCGACCCTGCACACCCAGGGCGCCGCGAAGTCGATCAACCGCATCATCGACGCGTTCCCCGCGCACCAGCAGAACCAAGTGCGCACCCAGCTCGGCGACACGCTGCAGGGCGTGCTGAGCCAGTCGCTGCTGCCCCTCGCCCAGAAGAACGGCCGCACGATCGCCACCGAGGTGCTCGTGAACACCCCGGCCGTCGCCAACCTCATCCGGGAGGGACAGGTCGCCCAGCTCTACTCGGCGATGCAGGCGGGCTCCGGTCAGGGCATGCACACGCTCGACCAGGACCTGAAGCGCCTCGTCAGCGAAGGCATCGTCTCGCAGCAGGTGGCGCGCACGTTCGCCGCCGACCCCCGCGACCTCGACGATGTACGGGTGCGCCCCCGCGAACTCGACGCCGACGCGTGGACGATGCACGCCGACGAGCACAAGACCCTCGGCTGGACCCAGTAGTCATGGCCATCACCGAGGAGTTCTCCTACCGCGCCGCCGACTCCGCCCAGGGCAAGATCGTCAAGGGCACGCTGGAGGCCGCGTCGCAGAGCGCGGTCGTGGCGAAGCTGAAGGCGCAGGGACTCATCCCCCTCGAAGTCGTCGAGGTGTCGAAGACGGGCCTCAACCAGGACGTCAACATCCCCGGTTTCGAGAAGCGCGTCAAGCTCGAATCCCTCGCGGTGTTCGCGAAGCAGATGGCCGGGCTCGTCAACGCGGGGCTGCCGCTGCTGCGCGTGCTCGTGATCCTGTCGGAGCAGACGGAGGACAAGGTGCTGCGCTCGGCGCTCGTGACCGTGCAGTCAGAGGTCGCGCGGGGTGCCGCGCTCTCGGCGGCGATGGCGAATCAGCCGAAGGTGTTCCCCCCGCTGATGGTGAGCATCATCCGCGTCGGCGAGACGGGCGGGTTCCTCGGCGAGTCGCTGCAGTCGATCGCCCGCACCTACGCCGGTGAAGCGGAGCTGCAGAACAAGATCAAGGCGGCGACGACCTATCCGATCGTCGTGCTCATCATCGCCGTGCTGGGCGTGGTCGCGATGGTGACCTTCGTGGTCCCCGTGTTCAAGGACATGTTCGAGGGCCTGGGGTCCGACCTCCCCGTGCCGACGCAGATCATCGTCACCCTGTCGAACCAGATGGGCTGGATCCTCCCGACGATGATCGTGCTGGGCGTCGGCGGGTGGATCTGGTGGGTGCGCAACAAGCACTCCGAGCGCGTGCGGCGCGTGGTGGACCCCCTCAAGTTGAAGCTGCCGGTGTTCGGCCCCCTCAACACGAAGATCGCCGTCGCGCGGTTCGCCCGCAGCCTCTCGATGATGCTGAACGCCGGCGTGCCGCTGATCCAGGCCCTGTCGATCGTCGGCGAGGCGAGCAGCAACCACCGGGTCGAGCAGGCCGTGCTCGCCGTGCAGGAATCGGTGCGGCAGGGACGCTCGTTCGCGGTGCCCCTCGCCAACGCCGAGGTGTTCCCCCCGATGGTGTCGCAGATGGTGTCGGTCGGCGAGGAGTCCGGTTCGCTTCCCGAGATGCTCACCAGCATCGCCGAGTTCTACGAGAGCGAGGTCGAGACGGCCACCTCGCAGCTGACGTCGACCATCGAACCGGTCCTCATCGTCGGCATCGGCATCCTCATCGGCGGCATGGTGATCTCGCTCTACCTGCCGATCTTCACGATCTACGGCGAGATCGGCGCCGCCTGAGCGGTCCCCCGTCGGAGCGACGGGGGGGTCCGCGCGTCAGATGGTGACGCGCAGCACCTCTTCGATGGTCGTGAGTCCCTCGGAGACCTTGGCCCAGCCGTCCTCCCGCAGGCTGGTCATGCCCTGCTCGAGAGCGATCCGCCGCATGTCGGTACCGGTGGCGCTCGAGACGACGAGCTGCTCGAGCTCCTCGGTCACCGTCATCACCTCGTGCAGGGCGATGCGCCCGCGGTAGCCGGTGCCCGAGCACGCCGTGCATCCGCCGGCCCGGTACAGGGTGGGCGGGTCGGACGGGTCGTGCGGGAAGCCGATCCCCCCGAGCACCGCCGCCGTCTCGGTCACCGGCACCCGGCACTTCTGGCAGAGGCGGCGCGCGAGACGCTGTGCGACCACGGCCGTCAGGGCGGTGGCGACGAGGAACGGCTCGCTGCCGATCTCGATGAGGCGCGTGAGGGCGCTGGGGGCGTCGTTCGTGTGCAGCGTCGACAGCACGAGGTGCCCGGTGAGGGCGGCCTCGATGGAGATGTTCGCCGTCTCGTGGTCGCGGATCTCACCGACGAGCACCACGTCGGGGTCGGAGCGCAGGATCGAGCGGAGCGCCGACTGGAACGTGAGACCCGCCCGCGGGTTGACCTGCACCTGGCTGATGCCCGCGATGCGGTACTCCACCGGATCCTCGACGGTGATGACGTTGACGCTGGGGTTCGCCACCGTCGTCAGCGCGGTGTACAGCGTGGTCGACTTGCCGGAGCCGGTGGGACCCGTCACGAGCACCATGCCGTGCGGGCGGCCGATCGCGGCGCGGAACGACGCCTCGTTGCGCGCGCCGAAGTGCAGGTCGCTCATGGCCAGCGCGGTGCCGGAGTTGTCGAGGATGCGCATGACGATCTTCTCGCCCCACACCGTGGGCAGCGTCGCCACGCGCAGATCGACCTGACGTCCCTCGTGCGAGACCGACATGCGGCCGTCCTGGGGGCGGCGACGCTCGGCGATGTCGATCGACGCCATGATCTTGAGGCGCGAGATCACGCCGTCCTGGATCGCCCGGTCGGCCCGCTGCATCTCGTGAAGCACCCCGTCGATGCGGAACCGCACCATCAGCTGATGCTCGCCCGGCTCGATGTGGATGTCGCTGGCGCGGTCGTTGATCGCCTGGGTGATGAGCAGGTTCACGAAGCGGATGATCGGGGCGTCGCTGTCGCCCTCCTCCAGCGACTCGGTGAACGCCGTGGCCCCCGGCGCCGCCGCCTCGCCGATCAGCTCGGAGAGATCGCTCAGCTCCTCGTCGGAGCGCAGGTACCGCTCGAAGGCCTGCCGCAGCCCGTCGCTGCTGACGACGACCGGTTGCACGCTCATGTCGGTGACCGACTGCACGTCGTCCATGGCGATGATGTCGGTGGGATCGACCATCCCCACCACGATCGTGCGGCGACGGCGCTCGAGCGGGATCAGCTGATACCGCCGGCAGAGGGATCCGGGGACGAGCCCGACGATCTCGGGGTCGAGCTCGCGGTTCGCGATGTCGGTGAACGGCAGATCCCGGGCCGTGGCGACCGCGTGGGCCAACTGGGTGGGGGTGATGAGGTGCGCCTGCACGAGATGGGCGGACAGCTGCGGTCCGTCGCCCACGGCCGCGACCGCCGCGTCGAGCTGGTCGGCCCGGACCACCCCGCTCTGCAGCAGCGTCTGCGCAATGATGTCGTGCATGTCGATCCCTCGCATCCCGCCGGATCCCATCCTATGGGCCGCACCGCGCGGGCGGACCGCTGCGGCCGCCGGCGTCAGAAGATGCCGGCCATCCGCAGCGCGATGTCGACGAGCTTCACCCGCTGCAGCCGGGCCACCTGGGCGCGCGTGAACCAGCCCGCCATGTCGGTCGAGCCGTCGGTCTCGTACTGCAGGCGGCCGCCCCGCACCTCGGCGCGGTAGACGATGCGCAGGGTGTGCAGCGGGCTGTCGGCCTTGTGCACACGACGACCCGCGGGGATGACCCGGGAGTGGATGCCCAGCAGCTCGCCGACCTCGACGCTGTACCCGGTCTCCTCGCGCAGCTCGCGCCGCACCGCATCCTCGGGCGACTCCCCCTCTTCCAGCCCGCCGCCGGGCATGGTCCAGGCGACGCGACGCCCCTCGGTCCAGCGCGCCAGCAGCAGCCGGTCGTCGTCGTCGGTGACGACCGCGTATGCCGCGACACGCAGGTCCATGGGCCCACACTATCCCCCGCTCACCGGGGATTACGTCGCCGACTCCTCGCCCGCACGCTGTGCGGCACGAGAGGGATGGACGCCGCCGAGGCGGCGCGCCATCATGGGCAGAGGGTGCTCGCCGTCGACGCACGGCGGCGCGGAGCACGCCCACACCCCCACGACCCCGAGGAGGCGGCCATGGCCGACGACACGAAGAACTTCACCGCCGAGGAGCGCGAGGCGATGCAGGCCGCCGCCAAGGAGGCGAAGGCCAAGCGTTCGCGGGCCAAGAAGACCCCCGAGGAGCAGCGCGCCGCCGGCGAGGCCGACCTCCGCGAGGCGATCGACAAGCTGCCCGACGAGAACGACAAGAAGCTCGCCCTCGCCCTGCACGAACTCGTCGGAGAGGTGGCCCCCGAGCTCATGCCCCGCACCTATTACGGGATGCCCGGGTGGGGGAAGGACGGCAAGGTGCTCTGCTTCTTCCAACCCGCGAGCAAGTTCAAGGTGCGCTACGGCACCTTCGGATTCGAGCCCCTCGCCGCCCTCGACGACGGCACGATGTGGCCCACGGCGTACGCCCTGCTCGAGCTCACCGAGGCCAACCGCGCGACACTGACCGAGCGCATCCGCACCGCCGTCGGCTGAGCGCGAGACCCCGCCGTCGAGCAGCGAGCCTCAGCTACGGAAGCCGCGGGAACGCGGGTGGACCGTCGGCGCAGGCATCCGTCGGAGTAGCGTGGAGCGGGTGAGCACCCCGCCCTTCTCCCCTGCCGTGTACGCCGCCCGTCTCGAGCGGGCATCCGCCCTCGCTGCCGACGCCGGACTCGACGCCGTGATCGTCGGCCCCGGACCCGACCTGCAGTATCTCGTGGGCGTGGAGGGCGACACGATCGAGCGTCTCACCGCTCTCGTGCTCGGCCCCGGCATCGCTTCGACCGTCGTCGTGCCGCGCATGGAGCTCGCCAAGGTGCGCAGCACGGCCGTCGGGTCGCTCGGACTGACCGTCACCGACTGGGTCGACGGCGAGAACCCGTACGACCTCGTGGCCGCGGCCGTCGGTGCGCCGGGTCGCGTGGGCGTCTCGGATGCCCTGCCCGCCCTGCACGTCGTGCCGATCGGCGAGCGCCTGGGCGTGCGCTTGGAGCTCGCGACGCCCGTGCTGCGCGAGGGACGCATGATCAAGGATGAGGCCGAGGTCGCCGAGCTGCGCCGCGCCGGAGACGCGATCGACGCCGTGCACCGACGCGTGCCCGAGTGGCTGCGCGCCGGCCGGACCCTGGCCCCGCGCCGCCGGTCCGTGGTCTT
>DAMDKH010000117.1:0-6244 GCA_032099965.1 Microbacterium sp. | reverse complement strand
GCCGGGCGGGGGTACCCCGCGGCGGCCACGATGCGGGAGAGGGTCTCCCAGCCGACGCCGTGCATCGCGGTGTAGACCCAGCGCAGACCGCTCGCGCCCGACGGCGCGGGGGCGACGGCCGCGGTCGCCGACACGTAGGCCTCGACGACCTCCTCGTCGGCGATCTCGTAGGCGGTCGAGCGGGGGAGCGCAGCGATGCTCCCGCCGTCGGCGACGCGCTGGATGGCCGCCGCGATCTCGGCATCCGCGGGCGCCACGATCTGCGAGCCCTGGTCGGCTCCGCCGAGGTACACCTTGTAGCCGTTGTCGTTCGGGGGGTTGTGGCGGCGCCGAGGTGGCGCACGGCGAACGCGAGCACCGGGGTCGGCAGCAGACGGGGGAGGAGGATGGCGCGCAGCCCCGCGCCCGCGAAGAACTCGGCGGAGTCGGTCGCGAACACACGGGAGTTGCGGCGGCCGTCGTAGCCGATGACCACGGTGGGCGTTCCCTCGCCGGCCCGGTCGCGCAGGTAGGAGGCGAACCCCGCGGCGGCCTGCGCCACGAGCACGCGGTTCATCCGGTTGCTGCCGGCACCCAGCTCTCCGCGGAGACCCGCGGTGCCGAAGGCGAGCCGCGCGCCGAAGCGGTCGTCGAGGTCGGCGACGGCCGTCTCGTCACCGCCCGCCGCCCGCGTGATGATGCCCGCGAGCTCGTCGCGCGTCTGGTGGTCGGGGTCCTGGCGCATCCAGGCGCGCGCCTGGGCCAGCCTCTCCTCGCTCACAGGGCCTCGACCACCTGGGCCAGGAGCCGCGAGATCACGGGCTCCGCCTCGCGTCCGGCCTCGATGACCTCCGCGTGGCTGAGCGGCGTCTTCTGGATGCCGGCGGCGAGGTTCGTGATGAGCGAGAAGCCGAGCACCTCCATGCCGGCCTCGCGGGCCGCGATGGCCTCGAGCGCGGTGGACATGCCCACGATGTGCCCGCCGATGATCTTCGCCATCTGCACCTCGGCCGGGGTCTCGTAGTGCGGCCCGCGGAACTGCGTGTACACGCCCTCGTCGAGAGTGGGGTCGACGCTGCGGGCGATGTCGCGCAGCCGCTGCGAGTAGAGGTCGGTGAGGTCGATGAACGTCGCGCCCTCCAGCGGGGAGTCCGCCGTGAGGTTGATGTGGTCGCTGATGAGCACCGGCTGTCCGGGCTTCCAGGTCTCGCGGATTCCGCCTGCCCCGTTGGTGAGCACCATGATCTTGGCGCCGGTGGCGGCGGCGGTGCGCACGCTGTGCACGACCCGGCGCACGCCGTGGTCCTCGTAGTAGTGCGTGCGCGCCCCGATGACGAGCACGTTCTTGCCGTCGGGCGTGCGGATGCTGCGGAGCGTCCCGACGTGACCCTCGAGGGCGGGCTTCGAGAAGCCGGTGACCTCGGTGGCGGGGACGGTCGCCACGGTCTCGCCGATGATGTCGGCGGCCTTGCCCCACCCGCTGCCGAGCGTGAGCGCGATGTCGTGGTGCGCGACACCGGTGAGCCGGGCGATGTCGGCGGCGGCGGTGGCGGCGATCGCTGACGGGTCGGCGTGGGGGTCGTCGAGGGGGTTGCTGTGCGTGTCGGACATGGGTTCCACTCTAGGAAGGTGCAGGCTCGGCTGCCAAGATTGCGGAAGAATGGGAAGCATGGTCTCCACCCCTTTCGAGCGCACTCAGCGCGTCGCCGTCCTCGGCGGCGGTCCCGGCGGTTACGAGGCGGCACTCGCCGCCGCTCAGCTCGGGGCGGAGGTGACTCTCGTCGAGCGGGTGGGGGTGGGCGGCGCAGCCGTGCTGACCGACGTCGTGCCGTCGAAGAGCCTCATCGCCACCGCCGATGCGGCGGTCGCCATCTCGGAGGCCAGCGACCTGGGCGTGCAGTTCTACGCGAAGGGCGAGAAGGGCAAGCCGCTCAAGCCCGAGATCGCCATCAACCTCGCCGCCGTCAACAAGCGTCTGATGGCGCTGGCGGGTCAGCAGTCCGAGGACATGCGCTCCACGCTGCTCGAAGCGGGCGTGCGCATCCTCTCCGGTCACGGGCGCCTCGAGGGCCCCGACGCCATCGTCGTCTCGACGGGGCAGGGCGGCACCGACTTCGACCGCGTCGAGGCCGACACGATCGTCGTCGCCGTGGGGGCGTCCCCGCGCGAGCTCGACTCCGCCAAGCCCGACGGGCGACGCATCCTCACCTGGACGCAGCTGTACGACATGAAGTCGCTCCCCGAGCATCTCATCGTCGTCGGATCCGGCGTCACGGGCGCCGAGTTCGCCTCGGCGTACATGAACCTGGGGGCGAAGGTCACGCTGGTGTCGAGCCGCGATCAGGTGCTCCCGGGGGAGGACCAGGACGCCGCCCGCGTGCTGGAGAAGGTCTTCAAGCGGGGCGGCATGACCGTGCTGTCGAAGGCGCGGGCCGACCGGGTCGAGGCCACCGATGAGGGCGTCACGGTGACGCTGGCGGACGGGCGCACCGTCGAGGGGAGCCACTGCCTCATGGCGGTCGGTTCGATCCCCAACACCGCCGACATCGGGCTCGCCGAGGCGGGCGTCGAGCTCACCGAGCAGGGGCACATCCGCGTCAACCGCGTCGCGCGCACCTCGGTGCCGAACATCTACGCCGTCGGCGACTGCACGAACTTCTTCCCGCTCGCGTCGGTGGCGTCGATGCAGGGGCGCACGGCGGTGTTCCACGCCCTCGGCGACATCGTCATCCCGCTCGAGCTCATCAAGATCACGTCGAACATCTTCACCGCGCCCGAGATCGCCACGGTCGGGTACGGCGTGAAGGACGTCGAGGACGGCAAGGCCGACGGCATGGTCTACAAGCTGCCCCTCGCCGCCAATCCGCGGGCGAAGATGATGGGCATCAAGGACGGCTTCGTCAAGCTGATCGCCCGCAAGGGCTCCGGTACCGTCATCGGCGGCGTGATCGTCGCCCCGCGGGCCTCCGAGCTGGTGTACCCGATCGCGATCGCGGTCGAGCGCCGCCTGACGGTCGACCAGCTGTCCCGCGTGTTCGCGGCCTACCCGTCGCTGTCGAGCAGCATCACCGACGCGAGCCGGGCGATGCACCTCTTCAACATCTCCTGATCCCGCGCAGACGACGAGGGCGCCCCACCGCGGTGGGGCGCCCTCGTCGTGTGATCCGGTGTCAGCTGATGGTGAGCAGCTGGTGCCCGGCGGCCACGGTGGCTCCGGCGTCGGCGTTGATGTTGCCGATGACGCCGTCCTTGTGGGCCTGCAGCGGCTGCTCCATCTTCATGGCTTCGAGCACGACGACCAGGTCGCCCTTGACGACCTGCTGCCCCTCTTCGACGGCGACCTTCACGACCGTCGCCTGCATCGGCGACTTCACGGCATCGCCGGACGCGCCGGCGTTCGCCGTGGTGGCGTGGCTGCGCCGAGACGGCGGCACGGCCGCCGGTCGTCCGGTGGCGTGGGGGGCGACGGCGACGCGATCGGGCAGGCTCACCTCGAGGCGCTTGCCGCCGACCTCGACGACGACCGTGTGGCGGCCGGTGCCGGGGGCCGGGGCCTCGAGCTCGCCGTCCCAGGCCGGGATGTCGTTGTCGAACTCGGTCTCGATCCACCGGGTGTAGACGCCAAAGCGGCCGTCCTCGGCGGTGAACGCGGGGTCGCGCACGACCTTGCGGTGGAAGGGGAGAACGGTGGGCAGACCCGCCACCTCGAACTCGTCGAGGGCGCGACGCGAGCGCTCCAGCGCCTCCTCGCGGCTCTTCCCCGTGACGATGATCTTCGCCAGCAGCGAGTCGAAGGCGCCGGAGACGGTGTCGCCGGCGGTCACGCCGGAGTCGAGGCGGATGCCGGGGCCCCCGAACGTCTTGAACACGTGCACGGGTCCGGGCTGGGGGAGGAAGCCGCGGCCCGGGTCTTCGCCGTTGATGCGGAACTCGAAGGAGTGCCCCTGGGGCTCGGGGTCGGTGTAGTCGATCGTGCCCCCGGCGGCGATCCGGAACTGCTCGCGCACGAGGTCGATGCCGGTGACCTCCTCCGACACGGGGTGCTCGACCTGGAGGCGGGTGTTGACCTCGAGGAACGACACGGTGCCGTCTGCGCCGATGAGGAACTCGCAGGTGCCGGCGCCGACGTAGCCGACCTCGCGCAGGATGGCCTTCGACGCGGAGTAGAGCTGAGCGTTCTGCTCGTCGGTGAGGAAAGGTGCGGGCGCCTCCTCGACGAGCTTCTGGTGGCGACGCTGCAGCGAGCAGTCGCGAGTGGAGATGATGACCACGTTGCCCTCGGCGTCGGCGAGGCACTGGGTCTCGACGTGGCGGGGCTTGTCGAGGTACTTCTCGACGAAGCACTCGCCGCGACCGAAGGCGGCGACCGCCTCACGGGTGGCGGAGTCGAAGAGCTCGGCGACCTCGTCGAGCTCGCGTGCGACCTTCAGGCCGCGCCCACCGCCGCCGTAGGCCGCCTTGATGGCGATGGGGAGTCCGTGCTCCTCGGCGAAGGCGATGACCTCGTCGGCGTTGGCGACGGGACCGGGCGTTCCGGGGGCGAGGGGGGCGCCGACCTTCTCGGCGACGTGGCGCGCGGTGACCTTGTCTCCCAGCGCCTCGATGGCGTCGGGGGAGGGGCCGATCCAGATCATCCCCGCGCCGATGACCGCGCGGGCGAAGTCGGCGTTCTCGGCCAGGAAGCCGTAGCCGGGGTGCACGGCGTCGGCGCCGGCACGACGCGCGACCGAGAGGATCTTCTCGATCTGGAGGTAGGTCTCCGCACTCGTGGCGCCGTCGAGCGCGTACGCCTCGTCGGCGAGTCGGGTGTGCAGAGCATCGCGGTCCTGGTCGGCGTAGACGGCGACGGAGGCGATCCCGGAATCCCGGGCGGCGCGGATGATGCGGACGGCGATCTCGCCGCGGTTGGCGATGAGCACCTTGGCGATAGCAGGCATGGATGCCAGCCTAGCGAGAAGCGCCCGTTCGCATTTGACGACTCTCCACAAGAAACGTCGGCGAACGTGGCGGGATGTCTACGACGCCGCGCGGGGCGTCCACAGATCGGTCCACACCACGCCCAGCTCGGCGGCGAGGCGACGGACCGTCGACAGCGACATGCCGACCACGGTCGACGGATCTCCGTCCACGCGGGTGATGAACGCTCCGCCGAGGCTGTCGACGGTGAAGGCGCCCGCCACCAGCAGCGGCTCACCCGAGGCGACGTAGGCGGCGATCTCGTCGTCGGAGATGTCGTCGGCGAAGGTCACCCCCGCGGCCGCGGTGGCCGTCGCCTCGATCGGCTCGATCCCCGGGGCGACGCGGAACACGGAGTGCCCGGAGTGCAGGACGCCCGTGGCGCCGCGCATCTCGCGCCAGCGCCGCGTCGCCTCCTCGGCGGTGTAGGGCTTGCCGTAGACGGTGCCGCCCAGGGCGAACATCGAGTCGCCGCCGATGACGATGCCGTCGAACGTCGGGTCCTCGACGGCCAGGCGCCGCGCGACGTCCGCGGCTTTGGCGCGCCCCAGCAGCAGCACGAGCTCCTCCGGCGGCAGGGCCTCGCCACGAGCGGTGGCCGCGGCGGCGGCGACGGCGTCCTCGTCGACATCGGGGGCGAGGGTGAGCGGTTCGATCCCGGCCTGCCGCAGCAGCATGAGACGGGCGGGAGAGGTGGAGGCGAGGCAGACGCGCATGTGCCCACCGTATCCTCGAAGGATGACCTCCTCCGCTCCCGACCTGCTCGACCTCGACATCACCGGGATCGCTCACGGCGGCACCTTCATCGCCCGCCACGAGGGACGCGTCGTGTTCGTCTCGGATGCGATCCCGGGGGAGCGCGTACGCGCCCGCGTCATCGTCCCCGACGGCGCGGGGGATGCGGACACCCGCAGCTTCTGGAGGGCCGAGACCGTGGAGGTGCTCGACGCCTCCCCGCATCGGAGGCCGCACCTCTGGGCGGCGGCGGATGTCGCGAACGACCCCGCCGAACGGCCCGGCGGCGCCGACCTCGGCCACATCGAGCTCACGCACCAGCGGGCGCTGAAGCGCCAGGTGCTCTCGGAGGCGCTCGACCGGTTCGCGGGAGAGGGCCTGGAGGCTCCCGAGATCGAGGCCGTGGAGTCCGGCGACGGAGCGGGCTGGCGCACGCGCGTGACGCTCCATGTCGACGACGAGGGCCGGATCGGTCCGTTCGCGGCCCGCAGCCACCGCGTCGTCCCGGTGGAGGAGCATCCGCTCGCCCGCCCCGCGATCGCGGAAGCCGTGCGTGCCCTGCGCGGCGAGGCGC
>DAMDKH010000116.1:5354-6292 GCA_032099965.1 Microbacterium sp. | reverse complement strand
TTCCAGTCGATCGGTCAGGGCTGGCCGAGCGTGGTCGGTGCCGCCCTCGCGCGCCGCGATGCGACGATCGTGCTCACCTCCGGCGACGGCGGCGGGCTCATGGCCATCGCCGACCTGGAGTCGGCCGTGCGGGCGGCGGCGGGTCGCGGTCTCGCGGTGGTGTGGAACGACGCGGCATACGGTGCCGAGGTCAACCTCTACGGGTTGAAGGGGCTGGCCGAGGGGCCGATGCGCATCCCCGAGGTCGATTTCGCCGCCTTCGCCGCCGCGGTCGGAGCCGAAGGTGTGGTGGTGCGCACGCTGGCCGACCTCGACCGCCTCGCGAGCTGGGCGCAGGAGGACGCCACGACCCGCCGATTCCTGCTGCTCGACCTGCGTATCTCGGGCGACGTCATCGCGCCGTACCAGCAGGAGATCATCCGCGTGAACTCCTGAGGCCCGCGGGACTGCCAGACTCTCGTCCATGACCGTGTCGCCCGAAGTCCTCCGCTACAGCGCGTTCGCCGCGACCCCCGACGGCGGGAATCCGGCGGGTGTCGTCCTCGACGCGGCGGGTCTGGATGAGGCGGGGATGCTGTCCGTCGCCGCCGAGGTCGGGTACTCCGAGACGGCGTTCGTCGTGGCGCGGTCGACCGTCGACGGCGTCGCCCACGTGCGGGTGCGCTACTTCTCCCCCGGCGCCGAGGTGCCCTTCTGCGGCCATGCGACGGTCGCGACCGCGGTCGCCATCGCCGAACGCGAGGGCGCCGGCGATGTCGTCTTCGACACCGCGGCGGGGCCGGTGGCCCTGCAGTCGGCGACGGATGCCGCGGGCGCGATCACCGTGTCCTTCACGAGCGTCGAGCCCGAGGTGCGTGCCCTCGATGCGGCGGTGCGCGACCGTCTGCTCGACCTGCTCGGCCTCGCGCCTTCCGACCTGGACCCGCGCTTCCCGGTGC
>DAMDKH010000116.1:0-5273 GCA_032099965.1 Microbacterium sp. | reverse complement strand
TCGCCGGAAACCGGCATCCGATCGTCGTCGTGGCGGATCGGGAGCTGTTCCACCAGTTCCGCTTCCGTCCCGCCGACGTCGCCGCGCTGATGCGCGACCAGGGCTGGCGCGGCACCGCGACGGTGCTCCACGCCCGCGATGCGCGCACGTTCGACGCACGCAACCTCTTCCCCGTCGGCCGGATCACCGAGGACCCGGCGACAGGGTCGGCGGCGGCCGCGACGGGCGCCTACCTACGGTCGATCGGCCACCCCGAACGGAGCATCGTCATCCATCAGGGGGCGCACGTCGGGCGCCCCAGCGTGCTGTGCGTCACGATCCCCGCGGCCGGGGGCATCGTCGTGTCCGGGGGCGCCGCGGCGATCGAGTGAGCGAGGGGCGCACGCCGGGTCGACGCGGTCGTGGTCGACCCGGCCCGCCGGTCAGCTCCGCGCGCCGTAGTGGGGCAGCTCCTGCAGGGTCCACGTGTTGCCGTCGGGGTCGGAGAACCGCACGAACCGCCCCCACTCCTGCTCGTCCACGCCGTCGGCCTCGACCCCGAGCCCGCGGAGATGCGTGAGAGCCTCATCGGCGTCGGGCACGACCACCTGGATCGTGTTCTGCTGCCCCGGCTCGAGCTCCACCCCGAGGCCTTCGCCGAACGCGATCGAGCACGCTGAGCCCGGGGGCGTCAGCTGCACGAATCGCAGCCCTTCGGTCACCGTCCTGTCGTGGTCGGCGTGGAAGCCGATCCTGACGTAGAAGTCCTTCGCGCGGTCGACATCCGACACCGGCACGAAGATGAGTTCGATCTTCCAATCCATGACGTGCTCCTCCTGGCGAGTGAGGGGCGGGCGTCGTCGCCCGTCCGCGTCCACGGTAGGACCGACCACCGACATCCGCCAGACCACCCGCGCCGCCCCTCGGCGACGCCGCGGATCAGCGCGCCGTCAGGAACGCGCCGGCGAGGAACTCCTCCAGCTCGGCCGCACCTGCGGCATCGAGCGGCAGCACCGCCGCGACGTACTGGTCCGGGCGCACGAGCACGACCGCCCCGTCCGCCGAGATCTCGCGCGCGGCGAAGATGTCCTCGCTCGTCCACTTGCTCGGCCCCGCGGCGTAGACCTTCTCCCAGTCGACGAGGCCCAGCCGGCCGCTCCGCGGTCGGAACAGCGCGGGCGCGGTGGTGACCTCGAGCTCCTCGAACGGCTGCCGGAAGACGACCTTCGCGTCGAAGACGGCGTCGTCGTCCGCCCCCTCGGGCGTGAAGCGCGCGAGCACGGGCCCGGCGGCGTCGGCCCACTCCCGCAGTCGCGCACCGTCGACGTCGCCGAAGGCGTAGACCCGCCACCGCCCGTCGGCCCGGGCGTGATGCCCCAGGTGCACGGCGTTGCCGTCGCCGACGCGCACGACCTCGGCCGACTTGAACCGCTTGCCGAGCGGGAAGCCGGCCGCGAGCGCCTGGTGGGTGTCGGCTCCGGTGATCATCGACGGCGTGTACTGGGTCATGAAGCCGGAGGGGAACTCCGCCGTGGCGAGGTAATAGGTGGCGAGGTCCTGCGGGTCGGAGATCTCCTCGGGCTTGCGCGCCATGAGGCTGGACCACTCGCGGTCGAAGTCGATCAGCTGCTGGGCGACCGGCTGCCGTTCCGCGCCGTAGGTCGCGAGCAGCGACTCGGGGGCGAGGCCGGTCAGCACGGAGCCGAGCTTCCAGCCGAGGTTGAAGCCGTCCTGCATCGACACGTTCATGCCCTGCCCGGCCTTGGCGCTGTGGGTGTGGCACGCGTCGCCGGTGAGGAACACGCGCGGCGAGCGCCCGGCGTCACCGGTCGCGTCGTCGAAGCCGTCCGTCACCCGGTGGCCCACCTCGTAGACGCTGTGCCAGGCCACCTCGCGCACGTCGAGCGTGTAGGGGTGGAGGATGGCATTGGCCCGACGGATGTTCTCCTCGACGGGCGTCTGCCGCACGCGGTGGTCGTCGTCCGCCGCGACCTCGCCGAGATCGATGTACATCCGGCTGAGGTAGCCGCCTTCGCGCGGGATGTGCAGGATGTTGCCCGCCCGCGAGTTGATCGCGCATTTGGTGCGCCAGTCGGGGAAGTCGGTCTCGACGAGCACGTCCATGACGCCCCAGGCGTGCGCGGCGCTCGCCCCGACGTGCGTGCGGCCGATCGCCTGGCGCACTCCGCTGCGGGCGCCGTCGCACCCGGCCACGTACTTCGCGTGGACGGTGCGCTCCTCACCGGCTCGGGGTCCGGCGGCGTACCGCAGGCGCACCTCCACGGGGTACTCGCCCTCCTCGTGCACGACCAGGCCCACGAACTCCACGCCGTAGTCGGGCACGATGCGTGCGGGGCCGTCGGCGGCGGCCTCGGCGAAGTAGTCCAGCACGCGGGCCTGGTTGACGATGAGGTGCGGGAACTCGCAGATGTCGTACGCGTAATCGGCGGTCCGCGCGGTGCGGACGATGCCGTCGGGGTCGTCGGCGTCCGGCCCCCAGAAGTTCATCCAGCCGATGTTGTACGCCTCGGCGGTGATGCGCTCGGCGAACCCGAACGCCTGGAAGGTCTCGACGCTGCGGGGCTGGATGCCGTCGGCCTGACCGAGGGGCAGCCGCCCGTCGCGCTTCTCGATGATGCGGGTGACGACATCCGGATACTGCGACATCTGCGCGGCGAGCAGCATCCCCGCCGGCCCCGAACCGACGATCAGCACGTCGATCTCATCGGGGAGGTCGGCCGGACGGTCGAGACCGGTTCCGGCGGCGACCTGCACCCGCGGGTCTCCCGACACGTAGCCGTGGTGGTGGAACTGCATCGTCGTCGATTCCTTCCGAAGTTCTCTCATTCTGCGCCCCCGTCGCCTTCTCCGTCGCCGCGCGGGGGCGGAAGCGACGGAGAAGGCGACGGGAGCAGGCCGACCGGGACCGGCCGGGGGTCAGGCCCGGGCGAGGCCGCGGATGGGGCTCACGGACTGCTCGTCCTCGTGGTCCGGGCCGAGCGGTATGCCGGAACGGTCGCGGAGCAGCAGCGTCGCGATCAGGCCGAGCACCGTCATGCCGGCGAGGTACCAGGTGACGGCCTGGGTCGACCCGGTCGCCGCCACGATGGCGGTCGCGATGGTCGGGGCGAAGGCGCCACCGGCGATCGCGCCGATCGCGTACGAGATCGAGACGCCCGAGAAGCGGATGCTCGCCGGGAAGAGCTCGGTGTACAGCGCGGCCTGGGGACCGTAGGTGAACCCGAGTCCGATGGTGAGCAGCGCGAGGCCGGCGAAGATGAGGCCGATCTCCCCCGTGTTCACGAGCGGGAACAGTGCGAACACGCCCCCCAGCTGCAGCACCCAGCCGATGATGTAGGTGGTGCGGCGGCCGATGCGGTCGCACACCCATCCGGCGAGCAGGGTGGTGAGCAGCCACGTCACCGCGGAGCCGGCGACGGCCCACAGCACGGGTCCGCGCTCGAGGCCGATGGGCCCCTCCGGGTTGGTGGTGTAGTTCTGGATGTACCCGCCGGTGGTCATGTAGCCGACGGCGTTGTTGCCGGCGAACACGAGTGCCGCGACGATGACGAGCAGCAGGTGCTTACGGAAGAGCTGCACGATCGGCATCCGGGCGCGTTCCTTGCGCTCGGCGAGTTCCGCGAACACGGGGCTCTCCTCGACGCGGCGCCGCACGTAGTACCCCACGAGGATCAGCACGACGCTGAGCAGGAACGGCACACGCCAGCCCCAGGCGACGAACTGGTCGCCGGGTGCGATCGCGGTCATGAGGGCCATGACGCCGGAGGCGAGCAGGAGGCCGAGGGGCACGCCGATCTGCGGGGAGGCGCCGAAGATGCCGCGCTTGGCGCGCGGGGCGTGTTCGACGGCCATGAGCACGGCTCCGCCCCACTCGCCGCCGGCCGAGATGCCCTGCAGGATGCGCAGGAGCACGAGCAGGATGGGGGCGGCGACGCCGATCGTCTCGTAGGTCGGGAGGAGCCCGATGAGCGCGGTCGCGAGCCCCATGAGGATGAGGGTCCACATCAGCACGGTCTTGCGTCCGAGCTTGTCGCCGAAGTGCCCGGCGAGGAAGGCGCCGAGCGGACGGAAGAGGAAGCTGACACCGACGGTGGCGAAGGCGATCAGTGCACTGTCGGCCCCCAGCGGGGCGAAGAACAGCTGGCCGAACACGAGGCCGACGGCGGTGGCGTAGATGAAGAAGTCGTACCACTCGACGGTGGTCCCGACCACCGTGGCGAAGACGACACGGCGGCGGTCGGCCGCCGTCGCGATGGTGCCCGTGGGGGTGAACCCTGCGTGTGACTGCCCACTCATGGGGTGTCTCCTTTGTTCGTGACTGCGTTGTCACGGCGTGCATCCGAGTCTCGGTCGGTGTGCTTGCCGGGGGTGGTCACGATGATATATGATTTCGGATACGACGCACAAGCGGCGAAACGACGACGAGCGCGAGGAGGCGCCCCGTGACGGACCCCATCCCCCGCCCCGGCAAGATCATCGCCATCCACCTCAGCTACGCGTCCCGTGCCGACCAGCGCGGACGGCGCCCGGCCGCCCCCTCGTACTTCTTCAAGCCGTCGAGCTCGATCGGCGTCTCCGGCGGCACGGTCGAGCGCCCCGCGGGCACCGAGCTGCTCGCCTTCGAGGGCGAGATCGCCCTGGTGATCGGCACGCCCGCCCGCCGCGTCTCCCTCGCCGAGGCGTGGGCGCACGTCGGCGCGGTCACGGCGTCGAACGACCTCGGGCTGTACGACCTGCGGGCCAACGACAAGGGGTCCAACGTGCGCTCGAAGGGCGGCGACGGCTACACCCCGCTCGGCCCTCGGCTCATCGACGCGCGCGCCGTCGACCCTGGCGACCTCCGCCTGCGCACCTGGGTCAACGGCGAGCTCCGCCAGGAAGACACGACCGCGGGCCTCCTCTTCCCGCTCGCGCAGCTGGTCGCCGACCTCTCGCAGCACTTCACGCTGGAGCCCGGAGACGTGATCCTCACCGGCACGCCCGCCGGCTCCTCCGTCGTCGTCCCCGGCGACCTCATCGAGGTCGAGGTGGATGCCCCGAACGCCCCCGGCGCACCGTCGTCCGGCCGCCTCGCGACGACCGTCACCCAGGGCGATGTGCCGTTCGACGAGACGCTCGGGTCCGTCCCCGCGGTCGACGACCTGCAGCGCACCGAGGCGTGGGGATCGGCGGAGGCCGCCGGTCTGGCTGCGACGCCCTCCACCCCGACCCTCACCGCCGAGCTCCGCGCCCGGCTGCTCGAGGCCCCGACCGCCGGACTGTCGGCGCAGCTG
>DAMDKH010000115.1:0-6356 GCA_032099965.1 Microbacterium sp. | reverse complement strand
CCGGCGCCCGCGGTCGCCGCGCGCCGGCCGGAGCGGGCGGCGAAGAGGGCGGTGAAGGCGAGGAACGCCAGCGGTCCGACCGAGACGGTGAAGCGGGCGGCCTCTGCGGGGATGCCGGCGGCGACGAGCAGGTCGTCGGCGAGTGTGATGTCGAGGGGCGTGCCGTGGCCGAACGCCCACAGGGTGCCCGTGAGGGGCCAGAGCGCGCCCCAGTCGGCCGTCGCCCCGAAGGCGAGGGTCCAGAGCAGGGTGAGCGGCGCCAGGAGCACGACGAGTCCGACGGCCGCCGCGATGGCGGCGTCGAACGCGGCGAGGAGCGCGACGAGGAGGCGTTGCATAGCGCCTTCGAGACTACGACGAGAAGCCATGCGGAGCCGGGCGGGCGCGCGCGTCTCGGGCGACACGATATCGTCTCATCCGGAGGTTCACCCGAATGACAACTGCCCCGTCCCCCACCCCTGCGACCACGAGCGCCGAGCCGAAGAACGCGCTCGACCGCTTCTTCGAGATCAGCAAGCGCGGATCCACCTTCGGCACCGAGATCCGAGGGGGCCTGGTGACGTTCGTCACGATGGCGTACATCGTGATCCTCAACCCGATCATCCTCTCGACGCCCGACGTCGACGGCAACACCCTGACCGGCCCCGCGGTCGCCGCCGCCACGGCGCTGACCGCCGGCGTGATGACCATCCTCTTCGGCGTGGTCACACGCCTCCCCTTCGCGTTCGCCGCGGGCCTCGGCATCAACGCCTTCATCGCCTTCTCGGTCGTCGGCTCCGTCACCTGGGCCGAGGCCATGGCGCTCGTCGTCATCAACGGCGTCATCATCGTGCTGCTCGCCGCGACCGGTCTGCGCAAGATGATCTTCGACGCCGTGCCGGTGCAGCTCAAGCTCGCCATCACCGTCGGCATCGGACTCTTCATCGCGTTCATCGGCTTCGTGAACGCCGGCTTCGTCACCGCGACCAACAACCCCTCTCCCCCGGTCGACCTGGGCATCGGCGGCTCGGTCGCGTCGATCCCCACCCTGCTCTTCGTCATCACGCTCCTCATCGGCGGCGTGCTCACGGCCCTGCGCGTCAAGGGTGCGATCCTCATCGCCCTCGTCGGCGGCACCGTTCTCGGCGGCATCGTCAACCTGATCTGGCCGTTCGGGCTCGACTTCGGCTTCACCGGGTCGATCGTCGGGCTGCCCGACCTCAGCCTCGTCGGGCAGGTCGACTTCGGCTTCGACCTGGGCAAGGTCAGCATCGTCGCCCTGGTGATGTTCGTGTTCACCCTGCTCTTCTCGAACTTCTTCGACGCCATGGGCACGATGACGGGCCTCGCCAAGGAGGCCGACCTGGCCGATGAGAAGGGCGACTTCCCCCGCATCAAGTCGGCGCTGATCGTCGAGGGCATCGGCGCGATCGCCGGTGGCGGCACGTCGTCGTCGTCGGCCACGGTGTTCGTCGAGTCGGGCGCCGGCATCGGCGAGGGCGCGCGCACGGGCTTCGCGACGCTCATCACGGGCGCGATGTTCCTCATCGCGATGTTCTTCACCCCGCTCACCTCGCTCGTTCCGGGTGCCGTCGCCGCGGCGGCGCTGGTGCTGGTCGGTGCGCTCATGCTCGCGCAGATCAAGAACATCGACCTCAGCGACTTCCGCGTGCTCCTCCCGGTGTTCCTGACCGCCACGGTCATGCCGATGACCTACTCGATCGCCAACGGCATCGGCGCGGGCTTCGTCAGCTGGATCGTCGTGAACGCGTTCTCCGGCCGTGCGAAGACGATCCACCCGCTGCTGTGGGTCGTGGGCGTCGGCTTCGTGATCTTCTTCGCCCGCGGGCCCATCGAGGCGCTCTTCGGCGTCTGAATCCCGCACACACGACCGAGGGGGCGGATGCTGCGGCATCCGCCCCCTTCGTCGTCTCCCCGGCCGGTGGGCTGCCGACGCCGCCGCCCCCGGGGCATGAGAAAGGCCCCGGGGTGGAGCCCGGGGCCTTCTCGTTCAGTCTAGTGCGTCAGAGCGATTCGACGATCTCGCGCATCAGGGCGGCGGTCTCGGACGGCGTCTTGCCGACCTTCACGCCGGCGGCCTCCAGGGCCTCCTTCTTCGCCTGAGCGGTGCCGGCGGAGCCCGAGACAATCGCGCCCGCGTGCCCCATCGTCTTGCCCTCGGGAGCCGTGAAGCCCGCGACGTAGCCGACGACCGGCTTGGTGACGTGCGCCTTGATGTACTCGGCCGCACGCTCCTCGGCGTCTCCGCCGATCTCGCCGATCATGACGATCGCCTTCGTCTCGGGGTCGGCCTCGAATGCGGCGAGCGCGTCGATGTGCGTCGTTCCGATGACCGGGTCGCCGCCGATGCCGATGGCGGTGGAGAAGCCCAGGTCGCGCAGCTCGAACATCATCTGGTAGGTCAGGGTGCCCGACTTCGACACGAGGCCGATGGGGCCCTTGCCCGTGATGTTCGCCGGGGTGATGCCGACGAGCGCCTCACCCGGGGTGATGATGCCGGGGCAGTTCGGCCCGATGATGCGCGTCTTGTTGCCCTTGCTCTGGGCGTAGGCCCAGGCCTCGGCGGAGTCGCCGACGGGCACGCCCTCGGTGATGACGACGAGCAGCGGGATCTCGGCGTCGATGGCCTCGACCATCGCGTCCTTCGTGAAGGCGCCGGGCACGAACGCGATCGACACGTCGGCGCCGGTCTCCTTCATGGCCTCGGCGACGGAGCCGAAGACGGGCAGCTCGACGGCGTTGCCGTCCTTGTCGGTGTGGGCCACGGTGGTGCCGGCCTTGCGGGCGTTGACGCCACCGACGACCTGGGTGCCGGCCTTGAGCATGAGGGCGGTGTGCTTGGTGCCCTCGCCGCCGGTGATGCCCTGGACGATGACCTTGGAGTCCTTGTTGAGGTAGATCGACATTTCTCTAGTCCTTGTGTCTCTGGCGATCAGGCGTTGGCGAGTTCGGCGGCCTTGTCGGCGCCCTCGTCCATGGTGCTGGCGAGCGTGACGAGCGGGTGCGCGTACTCCGCGAGGATGGCGCGGCCCTCGTCGACGCGGTTGCCGTCGAGGCGCACGACGAGCGGCTTCGACGCGGTGGCGCCGAGCGTCTCGAGGGCACCCTTGATGCCGTTGGCCACGGCGTCGCAGGCCGTGATCCCGCCGAAGACGTTGACGAACACGCTCTTGACCTGCGGGTCGCCGAGGATGACGTCGAGGCCGTTGGCCATGACCTCTGCCGAGGCTCCGCCGCCGATGTCGAGGAAGTTGGCGGGCTTGACGCCGCCGTGCTTCTCGCCGGCGTAGGCGACGACGTCGAGGGTCGACATGACCAGACCCGCGCCGTTGCCGATGATGCCGACCTCACCGTCGAGCTTGACGTAGTTGAGGCCCGACTTCTTGGCCTTGGCCTCGAGCGGGTCGGCGGCGTCCTTGTCTTCGAGCTCTTCGTGCTCGGGGTGACGGATCTCGGAGGCGTTGTCGTCGAGCGTGACCTTGCCGTCGAGGGCGATGATGTCGCCGTCCTCGGTGCGCACGAGCGGGTTCACCTCGACGAGCGTGGCGTCTTCGCCCTTGTAGACGTCGAAGAGCTTCACGAAGACGTCGGAGACCTTCTCGACGAGGTCCTCCGGGAAGTTCGCGGCGCGGGCGATCTCGACCGCCTTCTCCTTGTCGATGCCGGTGAGGGGGTTCACCTCGACGCGGGCGAGGGCCTCGGGCTTCTCGACGGCGAGCTGCTCGATCTCCATGCCGCCCTCGACGGAGCACAGCGAGAGGTAGGAGCGGTTGGCGCGGTCGAGCAGCACGGAGAAGTAGAACTCCTCGGCGATGCGAGCGCCCTGGGCGACCATGACGCGCTTGACGACGTGGCCCTTGATGTCGAGGCCCAGGATGGCCTTGGCGGCCTCGTATGCCTCGTCGGGGGTCTTGGCGACCTTGACGCCGCCGGCCTTGCCGCGGCCTCCGGTCTTGACCTGCGCCTTGACGACGACCACTCCGCCGATCTTCTCGGCGGCCGCCTTCACCTCCTCGGGGGTGTCCGCGACGATGCCGGCGAGGACCGGCACTCCGTACTTCTCGAAAACGTCTCGTGCCTGGTACTCGTACAGATCCACTGTGGTTCCTTCACTGGGCTGCTGGTCTGGTAATTCTCTCGATGTCGAGACATCGACCAGTCCCACAGCCTACTACCTCGACCTGGACGCCCCGGTGGCGGGCGTGTGTCGCCGAGGGCGCGAGGTCTAGGCTCGTGCCATGCACGAATCCGCAGAACTGCGCACCGGCGTCGTGGCCGCGGCGCTCGAGCTCTTCGCGTCCCAGGGGTTCGATCAGACGTCCGTCGAGCAGATCGCCAAAGCGGCCGGCGTCTCGCGTTCGACGTTCTTCCGTCAGTTCGGCGGCAAGGAGGATGTGGTCTTCGCCGACCACGAGGCGCTGCTCGAGCGCCTGCGCGTCTTCCTCGGCGAAGGGCACGACGACCCGTGGGGGGCCGTGTGCGCGGCGTCCGAGTCGGTGTTCTCGCACTTCGCCCGTGATCCCGAGATGGCCCGCCGCCGCTACCGCATCGTGCGGCAGGTGCCGGTGCTGCGCGAGCGCGAGATCATCACCGTGTTCCGTTACGAACGCCTCTTCGACGAGTATCTGCGCGGGGCGCTGCCGGGCGTGGACCCCCTCGACGCCGTGGGCTTCGCGGCGCTCGTCACCGCCGTGCACAACCACGTGCTGCGACAGCTGCTCCGGGGAACGAAGAAGGTTCCGCTGACGACCCTGCAGTCGGCGCTCGCCGACGTCCGCCGCCGGTACGGGGTGCCCGCCGATGCGTCGGAGAGCGCACCGGACGACCTCGTGGTCGCGGTGTTCCCGCGTTCGATGCCGGTGGCGGAGGTCACCCGCCGCCTGCGGACGCAACTCGACTGAGGGGCGCCCCGCCCGCGACGTGTCGGAGACTCCGAGGGTCGTGGAACCGAGTATCTCGGCGTACGATACTTGGTGCCACGAAGGAGTCCCATGAGCATCGATGCCACCCCCCTCCCCGGCGAGCGCGTCTCGTCGTACGACATCACCGGCCGTCAGGGCACCGACTACTACGCCGTGTTCGCCGACATCCCCGCCGACGACCGCGCGGCCTGGGAACGGGCGCAGGCCTATGTCGACGAGGTCGCCCCGCAGATGGCCGACGCCTGGGACCGCGCCGAGTACCCGCTCGCCGCCGCCCGACGGATGGGCGAGATGGATCTCGTCGTCGACGGCATCGACCACCCCGCCCTCACCCGTCTCTCGCCGCTCGCCGCCGGCCTGGTGAACATGGAGATCTCGCGCGGCGACGGCTCGCTCGGCACCATCCTCGCCGTGCAGGGCGGACTCGCGCTGCGCACCCTCGCGCTGTTCGGCTCCCCCGCGCAGCAGGAACGGTGGCTCGCCCCCCTCGCCGACGCGTCGGTGCTCGGCTCGTTCGCCCTGACCGAGCCCGACCACGGGTCCGACTCCGTCTCGCTGGAGACCGTGGCCAGACGGGACGGAGACGCCTGGGTCATCCGCGGCGCCAAGAAGTGGATCGGCAACGGCGCCTCCGGCGGGATCACGTTCGTCTGGGCGCGGGTCGACGACCCCTCGGCAGCGGAGCACGGGGCCGTGCGCTGCTTCCTCGTCGAGCAGGACACCCCGGGATACGTCGGCACGGTCATCCCGGGCAAGGCCTCGCTGCGGGCGATCCACCAGGCGCACATCCGTCTCGACGACGTGCGCGTGCCGCTCGACGCCGTCCTGCCGGGGACGACGAGCTTCGCGGACGCCTCCGTCGTGCTGTACGCCACCCGCTCGGGAGTCGCATGGTCGGCGCTCGGCCATGCGACCGCTTGCTATGAGGCGGCGCTCGCCTACGCCACGCAGCGCGTGCAGTTCGGCAAGCCGCTGGCGAAGTTCCAGATGGTGCAGGAGCGGCTCACCCACATGCTCGAGGACCTCACCGCGATGCAGCTGTACTGCCGTCGCCTCGCCGACCTCGAACGCACGGGCGGTCTCCGGCCCACTCAGGCGTCGCTGGCGAAGTTCCACAACCCCCGCGCCGCCCGCCGCATCGCCCAGATCGCCCGCGACCTGCTCGGCGGCAACGGCATCCTGCTGGAGAACGGCGTGATGCAGCACATGGCCGACATCGAGGCGATCCATACCTACGAGGGCACGGAGAGCGTGCAGGCGCTGCTGCTCGGCCGCGACATCACGGGCATGGGGGCGTTCGTCTGACGCCCGCCCCGTCGCCGGTGACGTGCGCGCGGCGGCTCAGTCGCAGCCGCACCCGCCCGACGGGGTCTTGACCATGAAGCACACGTCGCACACGCCGTAGTCGCGCTCGGCCACCGGCGTCGCGGCGGG
>DAMDKH010000114.1:5383-6511 GCA_032099965.1 Microbacterium sp. | reverse complement strand
GCGCGGGCCGAGAGCCGCAGGGTCACGACGCCCTTCTCCCCCACGCCGATCATCGCGGCGCGGCCCGGCACGAACGGCAGGGGCGCGTCGACCACCGCTCCCCCTTCGTCGACGACGAGCCAGGGCACGATGCCGCGCTCGCGCAGCGTCGCGGCGATCGACCGTGCCGCCTCGCCGAACGTCTCCTCGTTCCCCCCGAACGACAGGTACACGTCGCGCGCCGGGGCGAACCCGTCGGCGAGCAGGTTCTCGACCGCTTCCAGGATGACGATCAGCGGGCCCTTGTCGTCGAGGGCTCCCCGCCCGTGCACCACGCCGTCGGCGATGACGCCGCCGAACGGCGGATGCGTCCAGGCATCGCTCTCATCGACCGGCACCACGTCGTAGTGGGCCATGAGCACGACGGGGGCGCCGGACGCCCCGTCGCGGGCGGGCCAGCGGAACAGCAGACCGAAGTCGGTGATCCGCTCGAACTCCAGCTGCGCGTGCACGAGGGGGTAGAGCTCGGCGAGGAGGGCGACGAAGTCCTCGAACGGCTGCGCCCCGCGCTGGGCGACCTCTGCCGACACGGTCGGAAGGCGGAGCATCCGGGAGAGACGTTCGCCGATGCCGGGTCGCACGGTCGCTGTGGTCACGTCGCCATCGTAGCGACGAGTGGCGGGAGGGCCCGCGCCGCGGAGGGAGAATGGAACGGTGAGCCTGTTCGCCTTCGCCCCGTCGCGCGGTCGGAGGTGGCCCCTGGCCCTGCAGGCCGCGATCTCGATCGCCGCACCGATCGCCGTGGCGACGATGGCCGGGCAGGCGCCCCTCGGGTACATCGCCGCCACGGGTGCCTTCACGGGGCTCTATGCGGGGGCGGCACCGGTGCTCGACCGCCTGCGCATCCTCCCCTTCGTGATGCTCGGGCTGCTGGCGAGCGCGGGGCTGGGCGTGCTCCTCGCGGGCGACACGGTCGTCGTCGGCATCGGGGTCGTGGTCGTCGCCCTGGCGAGCGCGGCGGCGGCGTTCGGATTCCGGCTCGGCCCACCGGGGCCGCTCTTCTTCGTGCTGGTGTACGGGCTGTCCGCCCATGTCGTGGCGTCGGGCGCGATCGCCTCCTGGCTCTACCTCGCCGCCCTCGCGGGAGGG
>DAMDKH010000114.1:0-5303 GCA_032099965.1 Microbacterium sp. | reverse complement strand
CTCGTTCCTCGTGGCGTGCGCGCCGCTGTTGCGCCGCAGCGCACGCGCCGTCACCGCGCGCCCGCTGCGGATGCTTCTGCCCGGCCCGTCCTGGAACGCGGACGCGCGCATGCTGCTCGTGCGGGTGGCGCTGGTCGCCGTGGTGGGCGTCCTGCTCGGATTCGTCATCGACCCGGAGCGCACCTATTGGGTGGTGGGTTCGGCGGTGGCCGTGATCGGGGTCGCGGCAGCACGCCGTGCGGCCTTCCAGCGCGGCCTGCATCGGATGCTCGGCACGGTCGTCGGCGCCGGGCTGTATCTGGCGCTCGCGCTGCTGCACCCCGCAGGCATCTGGCTCGCGGTGCTCCTCGGTGCGCTGCAGTTCGCGATCGAGCTCGTCGTCGTGCGGCATTACGCGCTCGCGCTGGTGTTCATCACTCCGCTGGTGCTGCTGCTGACGGGGGCGGCCACGGGCACGATCGGCGCGGTCGACGTGGTCGGCGAGCGCATCGTCGACACCCTGGTCGGAGCCGTGCTCGGAGCGGCGTCCGGGGTGCTGCACCGACCCGCGGGTCCTCCCCTCGACGGCAGCGACTCTTCCTCCACAGACAGCGCGAAGTAGCGGTTCTCCACCAGTCGCGCTTCGGCGCGACAGCGGGCCGGACACTGCTTGGCAACCTGGAGCTCCCGCCGCAGAATAGGAGCATGATCGCCGTGACCGAACCTCAGATCTGGACGATGATCGGCGCCTTCATCGCCACCACCATCGGCATGATGACGATCGTCTCGACGCTGTTCATCCGCGTGCTCAGGGCGGAGATCGGCGGCCTCCGCGATGAGATGCGGGGGCGCTTCGAAACGGTGGGCGTTCGAATCGACGGCCTCGACCGCGACGTGCAGGCGCTCGTCAAGCGCACCTTCGGCCTCGACCGGGAATGATCGCGGGAACAGCACGACCGCGTCCGCGGTTGCACTCCACGGCATCCGGGAGGCGCGTATGGAACTGACGCTCGTGTCGTCATCGTTCTGCGGAGCGTGCGCCCGCACCCGCGCGGTGCTGCACGACGCCGCGCGATTCCTGCCCGGAGCAGAGGTCAGGGAGATCGACGTGGCGCGGGATCCGGCGGCCGCGGAGGCGCTCGACATCCGCGCGACGCCCACCGTCGTCATCCGCGATGCCGCCGGCGAAATCGTCTTCCGCGCGGAGGGCGTCCCCACCGTTCCGCAGGTGCTGGTCGCCGCCGTGCGGGCCCTCCCCGACTGACACCCGCCGACGTGCGCGCGGTGGAGTCAGGCGCGGAAGGCGGCGCTCAGCGCAGCGCGTGGGCTTCGATGAAGGCCCGCAGCGCGTGCTCGTCGTCGGCCATCTCGGTGACGTGCTGCGGGGCACCCAGCATGTCGCGGAGCTCCTTGGAGTAGTCGAGCTCGACGCCGATGGCCTCGACGATCGTCTCCGCGAACTTCTGCGGCTTGGCGGTCTCGAGCACGAGCATCGGCACGCCCTCCTCGACGAACTGTCGCGCGACCTTCACGCCGTCCGCCGTGTGCGGGTCGATGATCTCCTGCGTCGAGGCGTGCACGGCGCGGATGGTCTCAAGTCGATCGGCATGCGTCGACGTGCCGCTGACGATGCCGAAGTCGAGGGCGAAGCGCGGCTGGTCGGCCGCGAAGTCGACGTATCCCTGCTCATCGAGATCGCGCCAGGCACCGACGACCCGCTCCGGGTCGCGGTCGACCAGCTCGAAGATGAAGCGCTCGAGGTTGGAGGCCTTCGAGATGTCCATCGAGGGGCTCGACGTCGCGAGCGTCTGGGCCGCGTTGCGCGGGCGGTAGATGCCGGTGCGGAAGAACTCGTCGAGCACGTTGTTCTCGTTGGCGGCGAGCACGAGACGGCGGATGGGCAGGCCCATGCGCTTGGCGAAGAAGCCCGAGAGGATGTTGCCGAAGTTGCCCGAGGGCACCGTGAACGACACCTCGGTGGCGCCGAGGGCGTCGGTCGCCCGCAGCCAGCCCCAGAAGTAGTAGACGACCTGGGCCGTGATGCGCGCGAGGTTGATCGAGTTGACGGCACCGAGGTTCTGCGCGCGCTTGAAAGCGAGGTCGCCGGCGAGGTGCTTGACGAGGTTCTGGCAGTCGTCGAAGACGCCCTCGACCGAGATGTTGTGCACGTTCGCGTCGTCGAGGGAGAACATCTGCGCGCGCTGGAAGGCGCTCATCCGCCCCTGCGGCGAGAGCATGAACACCGAGACCCGTTCCTTGCCGCGCAGCGCATGCTCGGCCGCCGATCCGGTGTCTCCCGACGTGGCGCCGAGGATGTTGAGCACCGCGTCGCGGCGTTCGAGCGTGTACTCCAGGAGCTGGCCGAGGAACTGCATCGCCATGTCCTTGAACGCCAGCGTCGGTCCCTCCGAGAGCCCGACGAGCGTGAGGCCGTCGCCGATGGAGCGCAGGGGCACGACGTCTCCGGGGAACGGCGCGTACGCCGCCTCGGCCATCCGCGCGAGGTCCTCGCGGGGGATGTCGGTCGCGAACAGCCCGATCACCTCGGTCGCGAGCTGCGGGTAGGTGAGCGCACGCCACCGTTCGAGCGTCTCGGCGTCGACCGTCGGCATCACGGCGGGCACGGCCAGACCGCCGTCGGGGGCGAGGCCCTCGAGCAGCGTCTCGCTGAAGGACTGCGGCTGCATGCCGCCGCGGGTGGAGATGAACTGCACGTCTGCTCCTCGGCTCGGGACTCGGCCCGTCCATTCTCGCAGGACGAGGGGGGAGGAGCTGACCGCGTGACGCCCTCTCCCGTTCTCGATGATTCAGGCTTTCATTAATTCAGCGTTTTCTGTAGCGTCGAGGGGTGACCACCGCCACCCTCTCCCACACCGCCGCGCTCGCGCGCCTCGGGCACGCGTTCTCCGACCCCACCCGAGCCGGGGTGCTGCTCGCCCTGCGCGACGGCGAAGAGCATCCGGCCGACCTCGCCGACCGCCTCGGCGTCTCGCGTCAGGTCATGTCGAACCACCTCGCGTGCCTGCGGGGGTGCGGTCTCGTCGAGAGCATCCCCGACGGGCGGCGCACCCGCTATCGCCTCACCGACCCGCACCTCGCGCCGGCCCTCGACGAGCTGATGCGCGTGGTGCTGCTCGTCGAACCGGACTGCTGCTCGGGCGAGGGATGCACCTGCTGATGTCGTCGCCCCTCTCCTCCGCCCGGTGGCGCACCCTGCACCGCCGCATCCGCCTCATCGTGGCCGTGACGATCGGTTACAACCTCGTCGAGGCGGTCATCGCCATCGCCGCCGGATCGGTGGCGTCGTCGGCCGCGCTCATCGGCTTCGGTCTCGACTCCACGATCGAGGTGCTGTCGGCCGCCGCGGTCGCCTGGCAGTTCACCCGGCGCGACCCGGAGCGGTGGGAGAAGCCGACGCTGCGGGTCATCGCGGTGGCCTTCCTCCTGCTGGCCCTGTACGTCGCCACGACCTCGGTCCTCGCGCTCATCGGCGGCGAGCGCCCTGCGCACAGCACGGTCGGGATCGTGCTCGCCGCCGTGAGCGTGGTCGTGATGCCGTTCCTGTCGTACGCCGAGCGCCGGGCGGGCCGCGAGATCGGCTCGGCGACCGCCGTCGCCGATTCGCGTCAGACGCTGATCTGCACCTACCTCTCGGCCGCCGTGCTCGCCGGGCTCGTGCTCAACAGCGCGCTGGGCTGGTGGTGGGCCGACGCGGTCGCGGGCCTGGTCATCGCGGCGTTCGCGGTGCGCGAGGGGTGGGAGGCGTGGCAGGGTGACGCCTGCGCCACCTCGGTCGGCATGATCCTCGAGGACGACCACACCCACGCGCACGACCACACCCACGCCCGCGGGTAGCGCGCAGCCGCGGTGCTCGCGCGACGCGGAACGGACGTCAGAGCAGGTCGGCGACCAGGGCTTCGATGCGTCCGCGGATCTCGTCGCGGATCGGCCGCACGGCCTCGATCCCCTGACCGGCCGGGTCGTCGAGCACCCAATCCTCGTAGCGCTTGCCGGGGAAGAACGGGCACGCATCGCCGCAGCCCATCGTGATGACGACGTCGGACGCCTGCACGGCCTCGGTCGTGAGCACCTTGGGCTGCTCGGCGGCGATGTCGATGCCGACCTCGGCCATGGCGGCGACGGCGACGGGGTTGATCGCGTTCCCGGGCATCGAGCCGGCCGAGCGCACCTCGATGCGCCCCTGCCCCAGCTCCCGCAGGAATCCGGCGGCCATCTGCGACCGGCCGGCGTTGTGCACGCACACGAACAGGACGGAGGGCTTCGCCGGGGAGTCGGTCACGTTCCCAGGATACGCGTCAGATCCAGCCGCGTTCCTCCGCCAGGAGCACCGCCTGCTGACGCGTGGCCACCGACAGCTTGCCGAGAACGGCCGACACATGGTTGCGCACGGTTCCCGGCGCCAGCGACAGGGTCCGGGCGATCTGCCCGGTGGTCTCGCCCCGACGGCCGGCACGGAGCACGTCGAGCTCGCGGTCGGTCAGCGGAGAACGCTCGTCGCTGAGCGCATCTGCGGCGATCTCCGGGTCGACGTACCGTCCGCCCGCCGCCACCTTGCGGATGACGGCCGCCACCTCGTCGGCTCCGCGCGACTTGGGGAGGAAGCCCGCGACGCCGGAGGCGAGGGCGCGGCGGAGCACTCCCGGTCGGGCGTGCCGGGTGACGACCACGCAGCGGGTCGCCACGGTGCGGTGCAGCCGCTCGGCCACCTCCACCCCGTCGAGGCCGGGCATCTCGAGGTCGAGCAGGCACACGTCGGGGGTGAGTCTCTGCGCCTCGGCGACCGCCCGCTCGCCGTCTGCGCACTCGGCGACCACGTCGATGTCGGGTTCGAGGCGCAGCAGCGCGGCGAGGGCCGAGCGGATCATCGCCTCGTCGTCGGCCAGCAGCACGCGGATCACGGCGCCTCCTCCGGTCCGACGGGGGCGGGAACGGAGACGGCGGAGGGAACGGTGGCGGTCACGGTGAACCGGTCGCCCGTGCGCTCCACCTCGAGCGCTCCGCCGACCTCTCCGATCCGCCGACGCATCCCGTCGATGCCGGAGCGCTCCCCGGGTGCCGGGGCGTCGTCGGTACCGGGGTCGACGTCGTTCTCGATGACGTAGCGCCACATGTCGCCGTCGCGCTCCAGGGCGATGCGGGCTCGCGCGCCGCCGCCGTGCCGCAGCACGTTCGTCGTCGTCTCGCGGATGACGGGGCCGAGGGCGGAGGCGGGGGCGCGATCCGCCTCGGCGAAGATCCGCGCCTCGACGCTCAGCCCCGCGGCCTCCAGCAGATCGCGCGCGTTGGCGAGTTCGTCGCTCAGC
>DAMDKH010000113.1:0-6566 GCA_032099965.1 Microbacterium sp. | reverse complement strand
GAGCTGCCCGAGCGCCTGCGCGTAGCCGATCGCCCGACCCGCGGTCCCGTCGGCGCTCATCCCCTGGTCGCGCAGCGCGGCCGCCTCGTCGACGAGCCCCTGGGCCCACATGCGTTCGACGCGCTCGTCGAGTCGTGCCACGAGCTCCGGGCGGTCGACGTGGATGCCGACGACCCTGGTGTGCGGATGCCACAGCACGGGTTCGGACGGGAGACGCGCCCCGTGGGTCGTGGCGCCCTGCTCGACGACCTCGAGAGCACGAACTACCCGGCGAGGATTCTTCGGGTCGATCGTGGCAGCGGTCTCGGGATCGGCCGCGCGCAGACGCTCCCACAGCACGCGGACTCCGAGGTCGACGAGCTCCTGCTCGAGTCGTTCACGCACCGCTGCGTCCCTCGGGGGGAAGCGGAAATCGTAGATGACGCTCGAGGCGTACAGACCGGATCCCCCGACGAGGATGGCGTCGCCCGCGCGGGAATGCACGCTCTGCACCGCCGCACGGGCCTGCGGTTGGTACCACGCGACAGCGGCGTCCTGATCGACGTCGAGCACGTCGAGAAGGTGATGCGGGATCCCACGGCGTTCCGAGACGGGGAGCTTGGCCGTGCCGATGTCCATCCCGCGGTACAACTGCATCGCGTCGACGTTGATGATCTCCGCGGGGTTGCCGCGCCCGCGCAGGTGCTCGGCGAGGTCGAGCGCGAGGTCGCTCTTACCGGTGCCCGTGGCCCCGACAATTGCCCAGAGACGGGGGGCGTCCTCCGGCCCCGCCGCGTCGCTCACACGCCGACGCGCAGCGTCGGTACGCCCAGCGACACCGGCCGCGGACCGGAGCTCGTCGCTGCCGCCGGAACGCCGCAGGACTCCGCCTGCGAACGGTCCCACGCGTCGCCGCCGCGCGTGCGACGGATGCGGAGCGGTCGGCCGGTGGGGTCGTCCGCGAGCAGATGGAACGGTGCGGCGTGCGTGATCGTCACCGTCACGACATCGCCGGGGCGCGGGAGATCGGAGCCGGGCGTCACCTCGAAGTGCACGAGCCGGTTGTCCTGCGCGCGGCCGGTGAGGCGGTGCGTCTCCGCGTCCTTCTTGCCTTCCCCGGTGGAGACGAGCACCTCGACCTCGCGCCCGAGCTGCTTCTGGTTCTCCTCGAGCGAGATGCGCTCTTGCAGAGCGATGAGGCGGTCGTAGCGCTCCTGCACCACGGCCTTGGGGACCTGATCCGGCATCGTCGCCGCCGGCGTGCCCTCCCGGATGGAGTACTGGAACGTGAAGGCGCTGGAGAACCGAGACTGCTCGACGACCCGCAGGGTGTCCTCGAAGTCCTCGTCGGTCTCGCCCGGGAATCCGACGATGATGTCGGTCGTGATGGCCGCATGGGGCATCCGCGCTCGCACCCGCTCGAGGATGCCGAGGAACCTCTCGCTGCGGTACGAGCGACGCATCGCCTTGAGGATGCGATCGCTGCCGGACTGCAGCGGCATGTGCAGCTGCGGCATGACGTTCGGCGTCTCGGCCATCGCGTCGATCACGTCGTCGGTGAACGCCGCGGGATGCGGGCTCGTGAAGCGCACGCGCTCGAGTCCCTCGATCTCCCCCGCGGCGCGCAGCAGCTTGCCGAACGCCTGGCGGTCGCCGAACTCGACGCCGTAGGAGTTCACGTTCTGCCCGAGGAGCGTGACCTCGATCGCCCCGTCGTCGACCAGGAGACGGATCTCGTTGAGGATGTCGCCGGGACGACGGTCCTTCTCCTTGCCCCGCAGGCTGGGCACGATGCAGAAGGTGCAGGTGTTGTTGCAGCCGACCGAGATCGACACCCAGCCGCTGTGCGCCGAATCGCGCTTGGTGGGGAGCGTCGAGGGGAAGACCTCCAGCGATTCGAGGATCTCGACCTCGGCGTCGCCGTTGTGCCGCGCGCGTTCGAGGAGTCCGGGGAGCGATCCCATGTTGTGCGTACCGAAGACGACGTCGACCCAGGGGGCTTTGTCCATCACGGCCTGCTTGTCCATCTGCGCGAGGCAGCCACCGACGGCGATCTGCATGCCTTCCTTGCGGCGCTTCACCGCGGCGAGCTGTCCGAGGGTGCCGTACAGCTTGCCTGCGGCGTTGTCGCGCACGGCGCAGGTGTTGATGATCACCACGTCGGGTTCGGCCCCTGCTTCGGCACGCACATACCCGGCACTCTCCAGCGAGCCCGAGAGCCGCTCGGAGTCGTGCACGTTCATCTGGCATCCGAAGGTGCGGACTTCGTAGGATCGCTGCCGTCCATCGCTGTCGATGGCGGCCGACGATGCCGAGATGATCGTCGGTTCACTGCGCGGAATAGTCATGATGACTCCATTCTACGAGCGCGTCATTCGTGCTCCGTCGGCCGGAGGACGGACCGGCCGGCGCGGCGGATCGAACGGTGCCGACGTCACCCCGATGACGCGTGCGGAACGCACGACAGCACGAGGAGACCACCGGTCGCCGCTCTCCGGGTCAGTCGGACTCGACGAACCGCACTCCCGACGACGGCGCACCGAATGATGCTTCCCTCAATGCCGTCTTCGCGGCTGACATCGCGATCGAGCTGCTGTACCCGCGGCGGGAGAGCTGCCCCACGAGACGACGAAGCGCCGTCTCGTGTTCAAGCCGGCTGAGCGAGCGTGCCTTCGAACGTGCGAAGTCGAGCGCCCGCTCGGCGTCGTCATCGGGCACGTCGTCCAGCGCTGCGTCGACGACATCCCGCGGGATCCCGCGCTTCGCCAGCTCACGAGCGAGGGCGACTCGCCCCTGCCCTCGCCTTTCGGAACCGGAGACGACGAGCGAGCGAGCGAGCTCCTCGTCATCCAGATACCGCCGACGACGGAAGTCGTCGAGCACATCGTCGATGTCCGCCCCGGGGAGATCATGACTCCGGAGGACCTGCCGCGCTTCGGAGACCGAGAGCGACCGGGCGCGGAGCTTGCGCAGGAGCGCCTCTTCGGCGGTGGCACGCATCGCCTCGGGATCGGCGATCGTGTGTCCCTCGTCATCGCTGTCGGTGCCAGGTGCCTGCGGAACTGCGCGAAGGCGCTGCTCCGCTGCCGGACGGCGTCCACGCGCAGGATGGCGTTCGCTCGGCGACGACACGCGGCTTGTTTCCGATCCCACGGAGCCGGCACGCGGCCCGTCCACCGGGTGCCACGTCGATCGCCACGCGGTCGCCGCGGAGTCAGTGTCGCCTGACCCAGCCCTCGCCGCGTCGGCGTCGTCCGCGGCGCCACCGCTTGTCGGCGGGCTGAGCGGTCGTCCTGCGGGCCGACGTCCGCCGAAGAGTGGGATCACGGGGGCGACGCGCTCAGCATCGCCGGACGTGCCGCCCCCGTTCTCACCGACCATGATCAAGCGGGACGGCGCTCGGCCAGCTCATCGGAGGGCGCAGCGGCCGCCTTCGCCCCGATTCCGAGCTTCTGCAGGATCTGCGTCTCGATCGCCAGCGCGACGTCCGTGTTGTTCAGCAGGAACGTCCGGGCGTTCTCCTTGCCCTGACCGAGCTGATCACCGTCGTAGGTGTACCACGAGCCCGACTTCTTCACGATGCCGTGCTCCACGCCGAAGTCGATCAAGCTGCCTTCCCGCGAGATACCGACGCCGTAGAGGATGTCGAATTCTGCCTGCTTGAACGGCGGCGCCATCTTGTTCTTCACGACCTTGACGCGCGTGCGGTTACCGACGGCGTCGGTTCCGTCCTTCAGCGTCTCGATACGACGGATGTCGAGACGAACCGACGCGTAGAACTTGAGCGCCTTTCCACCGGCCGTGGTCTCGGGAGAGCCGAAGAACACGCCGATCTTCTCGCGGAGCTGGTTGATGAAGATCATCGTGGTGTTCGTCTGGTTGAGGCCACCGGTGAGCTTGCGGAGCGCCTGCGACATCAGGCGGGCCTGGAGACCGACGTGGGAGTCGCCCATCTCGCCCTCGATCTCGGCTCGCGGAACGAGTGCCGCGACGGAGTCGATGACGATCAGGTCGATGGCACCCGAGCGCACGAGCATGTCGGCGATCTCGAGAGCCTGCTCTCCGGTGTCGGGCTGGGAGACGAGCAGTGCGTCGATGTCGACACCCAGCTTCGCCGCATAGTCGGGGTCGAGCGCGTGCTCTGCGTCGATGAAGGCGGCGATGCCGCCGGCCCGCTGTGCGTTGGCGATCGCGTGGAGCGTGAGGGTGGTCTTACCGGAGGACTCCGGTCCGTAGATCTCGACGATCCGGCCACGCGGGAGGCCTCCGACGCCGAGGGCGACGTCGAGGGCGATGGAGCCGGTCGGGATGACGGCTACGGGAGCACGCTCATCGCTGCCCAGCCGCATGACCGAGCCCTTTCCGAACTGGCGGTCGATCTGGGCGAGTGCGGTCTCGAGGGACTTCTCGCGGTCTGCGGGTGATGGCATGTCGTGCTCCTAGTGCTCGCGTGGTGCCGCCTGTAGGCTGTCGCGGCGCTCCCGGCTGGAAGCAAACTCTCCGACAAGGCGTATGGCTCGAGGCCATGTCTTCACCGTATGAGGGGCCACCGACATTCGGGTCGGGAGTCCTGAGCACGGTGGAAAACGAAGTTCTCGTAACCACTGTGCAGAACACTACGCCCGATTCGAACGGATCTTCGACGACACGCCGACACGGCAGCGTCGGCGCTCGCACCTCTCGAAGAACCCTCAGGCCCGTCGAGGCTCCTGCCGTCCGACGCCGTGGCGACGCTCGAGAGGGACATCCATCTCGGCACACAGAGCGAGCCAGATGTCGCGCGGCGGGACACCCGCGTCGAGCGCCTCGGCCGCTGTGCGGCCCGATAAGGGCGACAGCACGAGATCGTTCAGCAACGACGACGTCCGCCCGGGGAACTCGTGCTCGACGGCACGGAGGAACTCACTGCGTCGCATCGGAGAGGAGAGTGAGGCGCGCGTCAGCGGAGCGAGAGCTCGGGCTCGACCTCGGCGACGAGGTCGTCGGGGACGACGTCCGGGAAGACCTGGATGCCCTCGAGAACCGAGATGCGGTCACCGACCTCGCGCATGATCTTCGAGATGGGGACGTCGAGGGCTTCAGCCACCGAAGCGAGGATCTCGCTCGAGGCCTCCTTCTGACCACGCTCGACCTCGCTGAGGTAGCCGAGGGCGACGGACGCCTTGCTCGCGACCTGACGGAGGGTGCGGCCCTTCTGAAGACGGAAGTCCCTCAGAACATCGCCGATCTCCTGTCGTACAAGAATCATCGGAACCTCCTCCCCCATCGACCTCGCGGGGTCATCCCCGTCGAGATGGCCAGTATAGTCTCGCCAGCCTTCACACAATCTACCTTTGCACTCTGTGGTTTGAATGTGAGCACGTCATTCATAACGACCGCGCGCGCAGCGCTATTCCCCCAAAATTTCGCACAGCAAGGAGAGGGCTGATTCCACCGCTTTCGCGCGGACTGCGCTCCTGTCTCCGGAGAAGAGGAAGGCCCGCGACACCGTCCGCATCTCGGTCGACACCCCGATGTGCACGGTCCCCACGGGCTGCCCGTCGGGTGAGTCCGGGCCGGCGATGCCGGTCGTCGACACCCCGACCGAGGCGTCCGCGCCGTCGAGACGCAGAGCGCGCCGCACCCCGGCCGCCATCTGGCACGCCACCTCGGGGTGGACGGCCCCGTGTCGCGCCAGCAATGCCGCGTCGACGCCGAGCAGCGTGTGTTTGATGTCGGTGGCGTACGCCACCACTCCCCCGCGAAGCACAGCCGACGCGCCGGGCACCGACACCAGTTCCGCGCTGAGCGCGCCCCCGGTAAGCGACTCGGCGACGCCCAGCGTCCACCCGCGCGTCCGCAGGGCATCGATCACGACCGACGCCTGCGCCGACATCAGCGGACTCGCGCGCCGCGCACCTGGGCGACGACGTAGTCGATGCCGCTCACCACCGTGAGGATGAGCACGATGATCATCAGCACCGCCGTAACGATGATCCATGCCGGCTGCCCCACGAGCACGTGCAAGGGCAGCAGCGCCCAGGACAGGGCGACGGCCTGGACCGCCGTCTTGAGCTTGCCCATCCACGCGGCCGCGACGACGTGCTCGTTCACGATCATCAGACGGTGGACGGTGATGCCCCACTCCCTGATCAGGATCACGATCACGATCCACCATTGGACCTCGCCGAGGATCGCGAGACCGATGAACCCGGCGCCCGTCAGCAGCTTGTCGGCGATCGGGTCCCACAGCTTGCCGAAGTCGCTGACGATCTCGTAGCGGCGGGCGAGGTATCCGTCCACCCAGTCCGTGGAGATGGCGAGGATGAAGAGGATGCCGGCCGTCCATCGCAGCCCGAGATCGGAATCGCCGAAGGTCCCGCCGAGCAGCAGAAGGATGAAGAACACCACCGCCAGCGGGATACGCGCGACGGTGATCGCGTTGGGCAGTTGCCGTGGGATGGCCATCAGTCGCGCCCCGTCAATCCCCAGGCGTCCTCGTCGCCGTCGGACTCGACGACGGGGAGGCCCTCGAACTGAGCCTCCAGCGGATCCGACGCGAGGGCCGGGGCCGCGGGCGACGCGGCAGCGGCCGACGGCGCGGCGAC
>DAMDKH010000112.1:6444-6664 GCA_032099965.1 Microbacterium sp. | reverse complement strand
ACGCTCGGCGACGAGGCGCGCTGCTCACTGCGCAGCGACGGGGCGGGCGGGGGCGGCGGCGCCGAGCTCGACGACGGCTCGGGCGCGTAGGGCTCGTTCATCTCTGTCTCCTCCATCGCACGGGGGAGACGTTCCGGCCTTCCCCGCACCAGGGTATCCGCCCGGTCCGACGTTCCGCCCCGAACGGCCGGGTACCTCTCCCCACCCGGGTCGCCGGCGG
>DAMDKH010000112.1:4598-6434 GCA_032099965.1 Microbacterium sp. | reverse complement strand
CCGTGCAGGTCGGGAGTCAGGGAACGCGGATGCCCCGGCGACGCCCCACCCAGACCACGGCCGACGCGAACCCGATGATGACGACCGCGATGCCGACGATGTAGGCGACGACGGAGGGCCATCCGCCCGGTCCGTGCGGGTCGAGGAAGGGATAGGGGTACCACCAGGGGTTGCCGGTGGTCGGCGCCGTGATGAGGTTCGCCCGCAGCATCGTGTACCCGGCCCAGACGATCGGGAAGATCACGGCGATGAACGCCGCGCGCCAGGGGAGGGCGCGGCGACGCGGCGCGAAGAGCACGTCGACGAGCATCACGAGGGGGATCACGACGTGCAGGGTCTCGTTGGTCCACGGCTCCGACAGCCCGACGACCACGATGTTGCGAAGCAGCACGTTGTAGACCACCCCGGTGACGATCATGTACGTGCTCGCGCACACGAAGAGCACAGCGAGCCACTGCGGTTCGGGGGTGTCCCGGTGCCGGGTGCGGAGCATCCAGACCGCCCCCAGGAGGAGCGTCGCCACGGCGCTGAGGTTCGACAGGATCGTGAAGTAGCTGAAGAAGTTCGCCACGACCGTGGGCACGTGCGACCCCCACTCGGTCGTCGCCGTGAGGGCGTTGCCCACCGTCTGCACGAACTGCCGCCCCAGGGCGAACGCGCCGAGAAGAGCCGCGGCGATGCGGAAGTAGGGCCACCAGGTCGTCATCATGCCTCCCGGGCCAGAGTAGCGGCGAGGAGGCAGGGCGCGGCGCGGGCGGCGCCTGCTCACGACCGGTGCGTGACGGCGCTCGTCGGTGTGCGCTCGTCGTGCGGGCGCTGCACGTCGCCGGGACGTCGGCGGCTCGTGGTGTTGCGCAGGCGTCCGATCCAGACGACGATCACCGCGATGACGAGGATCGCGACGGCGATGGTCACGAAGTAGACGCTCACCGACGGCCAGCCGCCCTCGTTGTGGGGGTTGAGGAACGGGTACGGATACCAGAACGGGGCGGCGGTGAACGGGTCGGTGATGAACGGTCCGCGGATGAGCGTGTACCCGCCCCACGCGAGCGGGAACAGCACCGCGGCGAACGCGGTACCCCAGCCGACCGCGCGGCGACGAGGGGCGAAGAGCACGTCGACCAGCATCACGGTCGGGAGCACGACGTGGAGCGACTCGCTCGTCCACTGTTCCGTCGTGGCGTGCGAGGGGAGGCCCCGCAGCAGGATGTTGTAGACGATGCCCGTCGTGATCATGTAGGTGCTGGCGAAGGTCATCAGCACGGCGAGCCAACCGGGCTCGGTGTCGTTCTGCTTCTTCGTGCGCAGCATCCACGCCCCGCCGATGAGGAGCGCGAGGGCGGCGATGAGTCCCGAGAGCGTGGTGAAGAAACTGAAGAAGTTGGTCACCGCCGTCGGGATGTCACGGCCCCACGCGGTGGTCGCCGCCTGCGCGGTCGCGATCTCGCGTGCGAGCTGCCGGGCGAGAGCCGTGAGGGCGAGCAGCGCCGCTCCGATCCGCAGGTAGGGCCACAGTGTGTTCATCGTTCCTCCGTCGATTCCTGGCCGGCGTTCCGAGGCCGAGCCGTCCGAAACCGTAGCCCTCGTGCCTCCGTTCGGCGGGCTTCTCCGGGGCGGTTTCGCGCCGCCGGATTCGGATCGTGGAGTATTGCGAAGAAGCCCACAGGATCTGGGGAAATCCACTGCGGCGATCGGTATATCGATGTGCCTGCGCGGGGTGGGCGGGACGGGCCTCCGCGAGGGGGACCGCCGGGGGTACGCCGGGTCGACGCGCGGTGCTTGGACGCGGGGTGCTCGGACGCGGGGTGCTCGGACGCGGGGTGCTCGGACGCGGGG
>DAMDKH010000112.1:0-4498 GCA_032099965.1 Microbacterium sp. | reverse complement strand
ACGCGGGGTGCTCGGACGCGGGGTGCTCGGACGCGGGGTGCTCGGACGCGGGGTGGAGAGCGAGGGCGAGGTCAGTGGCGCGGGCCGTGGCGCGGTGGGAGATGGGGTCGGACGGACTCAGCGTCTTCGAACGTCCGGGAGCGCGGGAAGCGCGCGGGCGGGGTCAGTGGCGCGGTCGGATGCTCCGTCGGTGCGCGCCCCTGTCTGCGGTCAGTCCTTTCGCCCCCACCGCAGCCGGGTCACCAGCACGCCGAGGAGACAGAGCGCACCGCCGAGGAACATCAGCGGGGTCGGCACCTCGCCGAGGATCGCCCAGGACAGGAGGATGGCGATCGCCGGAACCACGTAGGTCGTGGCCGAGGTCTGGCCCGCGGTGCTGCGCTGCAGCACGTACGCCCACGTCGTGAAGGCGATCGCGGTGGGGAAGATGCCGAGGTAGACCACCCACAGCGTGGAGTCGAGCGGCGCGGACTGCAGCGCGCCGATCAGGCTCCCGGTCCACGGCAGCAGGGCCACCGTGCCGGCCAGAGCGCCGAGCCAGGTGAGCGTCGTCGCGTCGGACCCCGCGCTCAGCAGGTGCTTCTGCAGCAGAGTGCACCCCGCGTACATCACCGCCGCGAGCAGGGCCAGCAGCAGTCCGGTGATGTCCGGACCCGCGCCGTCGCCCGACGAGGAGTTCATGCCGATGAGCACGACGCCGAGGAAGGCGATCGGTGCGCCGACGACGAGCGGCTTCGGGAACCCCTCGCGCAGGAAGAGCCCGCTGAACACGACCACCATGAGCGGCGCGAGGTTGACCACCATCGCCGCGGTGCCCGCATCGAGCGTGCGCTCCGCCGCATTGAGGGCGAGGTTGTAGACGCAGAACCAGCCGACGCCCCAGACGGCCACCAGCCACCAGTGCTTCCGGGCAGGAAGACGGATGCCGTGCCGCACGGCGATGATCGCGAGGACGATGCTCCCCACGGCCATGCGCAGCAGCGCGAGGGCGCCGGGGTCGAAGTGCGGGCCGGCGCCACGGATGCCGATGAACGCCGACGCCCACAGCAGCACCGTTACCAGGGCGGCGACGAGCACGAGCGGTCCGCGGCGGGCCTGGGTGCCCGGCAGCGCTCGGAGGGGGGAAGCGGTCTTCGACATTCCTCGATGGTCGCATCGACCACCGACATCCGCGATGCGGAGGACGGACAGCATCCGCCGGATTTCCGCCTCCTGCGCACCCGCCTCACCCACCCTGCGGCACCCGCCCCGCCCGCCCTGCGGCACCGGCCCCTCCCGCTGCGAAGGAGATCTCTCGGAACGGAGGAGCGTTCGGAGCGTTCACTCCTCCGCAGTGGGAGATCTCCTTCGATCCGGGAGGCGCCGTCCGACCGGGTCGCCGAGCGGCGCGGCCCGGGGGACCCGGCGGTCGGGGGGCGATGTCGGCCCCTTCGATAGGATGGGGGAGCCCGAGAAGGGCCAGCTCATCGGCCGGTGCGAACCCGGCGAAAGCAAGGGGGACACCCATGCCAGGAATCGTTATCGTCGGCGTGCAGTGGGGCGACGAAGGAAAGGGCAAGGCCACCGACCTGCTCGGCGAGCGCACCGACTGGGTGGTCAAGTTCAACGGCGGCAACAACGCCGGCCACACCGTCGTCGTCGGCAACGAGAAGTACGCGCTGCACCTGCTGCCGTCCGGCATCCTGTCGCCCGGCGTGACGCCGGTGATCGGCAACGGCGTCGTCATCGACCTCGAGGTGCTCTTCAGCGAGCTGGAGGCGCTCGGCGCGCGCGGCATCGACGTGTCCCGCCTGAAGGTCAGCGCCAACGCGCACCTCATCACCCAGTACCACCGCACGCTCGACAAGGTCACCGAGCGCTTCCTCGGCAAGCGCATGATCGGCACCACCGGCCGCGGCATCGGACCGGCCTACGCCGACAAGATCAACCGCGTCGGCATCCGCGTGCAGGACCTGTTCGACGAGAACATCCTGCGGCAGAAGGTCGAGGGCGCCCTCGACCAGAAGAACCACCTGCTGGTCAAGGTCTTCAACCGCCGGTCGATCACGGTCGACGAGATCGTCGAAGACCTGCTCTCCTACGCCGAGCGGCTGCGCCCGATGGTCGCCGACACCGGACACCTCCTCGACGAGGCGCTGCGCCGCGGCGAGGTCGTCGTGTTCGAGGGCGGCCAGGCGACGATGCTCGACGTCGATCACGGCACCTACCCCTTCGTCACGTCGTCGTCGGCCACAGCCGGCGGAGCCTCCACCGGCTCGGGCGTCGGCCCCGGGGCGCTCGACCGCATCGTGGGCATCGTCAAGGCGTACACGACCCGCGTCGGATCCGGCCCCTTCCCGACCGAGCTGTTCGACGAGCAGGGCGACTGGCTGCGGTCGCGCGGCTTCGAGTTCGGCACCACCACCGGCCGTCCGCGCCGCGTCGGCTGGTACGACGGCCCCATCACGCGCTACGCCACCCGCGTGAACGGCATCACCGACCTCGTGCTCACGAAGCTCGACATCCTCACCGGTCTCGAGCAGATCCCGGTCTGCGTGGCGTACGACGTCGACGGCGAGCGGTTCGACGAGGTGCCCGTGAACCAGACCGACTTCCACCACGCGACGCCGATCCTGGAGTACTTCCCGGGGTGGAGCGAAGACATCTCCGTCGCCCGCACCTTCGACGATCTGCCCAAGAATGCGCAGGACTACGTGCTCGCCCTCGAGGCGATGAGCAACACCCGCATCTCGGTCATCGGGGTCGGTCCGGAGCGCGACCAGGTCGTCGTCCGCCACGACCTGCTCGACTGACGCCGTGACACGGTTCTGGCTCGGCGGCTACGGCCCCGAGATGGGCGGCTCCGCCGAGGGCATCGGATTCCTCGCGGGCGACGACGGGCGCGAGGCGACCACTCTCACGTACCGCGACGTCGCCGCGCCCGTCTCCTCGCCGTCGTGGCTGGTCCGGCATCCGTCGCTCGACGTGGTCTACGCGGCGCTCGAGCACGCGGGCACCGTGCAGGCCTTCGCCCGATCCGGGGAAGGCGCGCTGACTCCGCTCGGCGAGCCGGTCCCCGCGGGCGAAGCGGTCTGCCACCTCGCCGTCTCCCCGAACGGGACGACCCTGATCGCCAGCTGTTACGGCGACGGTCGCGTCGTACGGTTCGGTCTCGCCGCCGACGGGCACCTCGTGCCGGCCAAGCCGGATGCCGCCGCGGCGCTGCGCGCGGCGCTGTTCGGCGAGGAAGACCCCGACGCCGTGCGCGACGAACCGGGAGTGGGGGCCGCGGCATCCGACCCGTATTCGGCACCCGACCGCGCCTCGCACGCCCACGCCGCGGCATTCCTGCCCGACGGCCGCCTCGTCACGACCGACCTCGGGTTCGACCTCGTGCGGTTCTGGCGACTGAGCGGGGCCGGGCTCGCGCTCGACCACGAGGTCGTGCTGCCGCAGGGCGTGGGGCCCCGGCACCTGGTCGTGCATCCCAGCGGTCACCTGCACGTGGTGACGGAGTACTCGTGCGAGGTGTTCACCCTGGCCCCCGCGCCCGACCGCACCTGGAGTGTGGTGTCGGTGACGCCCACGAGCCCCATCGCTCAGGTGGGCGTCGACTTCCCGGCCGAACTCGCCCGCACGCGCGACGGGGCATTCCTGTACACGGCGCTCCGCGGCAGCAACACGATCGCGGCCCTGCGCGTGCTCGACGGCGGTGGACGGCTCGAGTCGGTCGCGCTCGCGGATTCCGGAGTCGACTGGCCGCGGCACCATCTCGTGTTCGAGGGCAAGCTCGTCGTGGCGGGGCAGCGGTCCGACACGATCGCGCTGCTCGACCTCGACGACCGCACCGGCGCGCCCCGCGGCATCCGCCATCAGGCCCCCGCCGCCTCGCCGACGCACATTCTGCCCGTGCGCTGAGGCGGTCACCCGGCACCGGGTGTCCGACCCGGCGCCGCACGAACTCAGGACAAACGGGGTCCGGCGGTCGTGTGGGGCTCCCCCGCGCCCCTCGCAGCGCGTTTCGTCCTGAGTTGTGGTCGAGCGGGCCGCGGTCGAGGGGTGGCGCCGGTGTTCGGCGCGCGATCCGCGGTGCCGGAGGGTCCGTCGCCGTAACTCAGGACAAACGGGGGCGGGAGGGCTCTTCGACCGCCTTCTGCCGCCTGTCCGGGCCGCCGGTCCTGAGTTAAGGCGGGCGCGACGGCGCGCCGCGGGAACACCCACCCGTGACAGGGCGTTGCGGGTGAGTAAGACTGTTCGGCGGAAAGGGCACACGATGACGGAGAACACCGACGAGTACGACCTGATCGTTCTGGGCGGAGGTCCGGTCGGCGAGAACGTCGCGGATCGCGCCGTGCAGGGCGGGCTCACCGCCATCATCGTCGAGAGCGAGCTCGTCGGCGGCGAGTGCTCGTACTGGGCGTGCATGCCCTCGAAGGCGCTGCTGAGGTCGGCCCAGGCGCTGCGCGCCGCCCAGCACGTCGCCGGAGCGAAGGAGGCGGTGACGGGCACGCTCGACGTG
>DAMDKH010000111.1:0-6800 GCA_032099965.1 Microbacterium sp. | reverse complement strand
CTCGTCGTCGGCATCGCCCTCGGTGTCGCGGCCGTCGTGGTGCTGTGCGGGTGGGGCGACGGGGGAGCGCAGGCCGCCATGCTCCCCGGCCAGACCTCCGACGGCGACGGGGTGACGATCAACGGCATCAACGGCACGCCGTCCGACAGCATCGTCACGCTCCTCGGCATCACGGTGCTGAGCGTGGCACCCGCCCTGCTGCTGATGATGTCGAGCTTCACGAAGATCTTCGTCGTGCTCGCCCTCACCCGCAACGCGCTCTCGCTGCCGTCGATCCCCCCGAACCAGGTGCTCGCGGGGCTCAGCCTCTTCCTGACGCTGTTCATCATGTGGCCCGTGCTCACCGACATCAACGCGGTCGCCGTCACCCCGTTCACCGCCGGTGAGGTGGATTTCGGTCGCGCGTTCGACCTCGCCCAGGAGCCTCTGCGCCAGTGGATGCTGTCGTACACGCGCGAGGAGGACATCGCGCTGATGCACCGGGCGGCGCAGCTCGACAACCCGGACGACCCCTCGGGCATCCCCCTCTACACGCTCGTGCCGGCGTTCATGCTCAGCGAGCTGCGGGCGGCCTTCCTCATCGGCTTCATCATCTTCCTGCCGTTCCTCGTCATCGACCTCGTCGTCGCGAGCGCCCTCATGTCGATGGGCATGATGATGCTCCCGCCGGTGATGATCTCGTTGCCGTTCAAGATCCTGCTGTTCCTGCTCATCGACGGGTGGGGGATGGTCGTCACCGCACTGGTGCAGTCGTATTCGGGAGGGGGCGGATGAGCCCGGAGGCGGTCATCGACATCGGGCAGGCGGCCCTGATCGTCGGTGCGAAGCTCTGCGCGCCGCTCCTCATCACCGCGTTGGTGGTGGGCTTCGCCATCTCGCTGCTGCAGTCGATCACCCAGGTGCAGGAGATGACGATCTCGTTCGTGCCGAAGCTCATCGCCGTCGGCATCGCGCTGCTGGTGAGCGGGCAGTGGATGATCGCCGAGCTGATCGCGTTCTCGAACGAGATGTTCGCACGCATCCCCGGTCTGCTGAGCGGCGGCTGATGCACATCCCCATCGACTTCACCTGGCTCGAAGCGACGGCGCTGGCGGGCGTGCGCATCACCGCGTTCCTCGTGCTCGCTCCGCCGTTCAGCCACGGCACGGTGCCCATGCGCATCCGGGCGATGCTCGGGGTGGGGCTCGCCCTGGCCGTCTCGCCCGTGGTGAGCGCCGGCTACGAGCGGCTCGACACCGCAGGGTTCCTGCTGGCGCTCGCGGGGCAGGCGCTCACCGGCGCCCTCCTCGGGTTCCTCGTGATGGCGCTCTTCAGCGCGATCCAGGGCGCCGGCCACCTCGTCGACACGTTCGGCGGCTTCCAGCTCGCGCAGGCGTTCGACCCGGGGATGGCGATCAACGGTGCGCAGTTCACCCGGCTGTTCCAGATGACCGCGATCGTGCTGCTGTTCGCCTCCGACGGGTACCAGCTCGTGCTCGGCGGCCTCTTCCGCTCGTTCGACGCCGTGCCGGTCGACGGCGTCATCGACCTGTCGCGACCCGCGGAGGCGCTGATGGGAGCCGCCGGGCAGATGATGCTCAGCGCCGTGCAGATCGCCGGGCCGCTCCTCATCGTCCTCTTCCTGGCGGATGTGGGCCTCGGACTCGTGACCCGCGTCGCCCCCGCCCTCAACGCCTTCGCGATGGGCTTCCCGGTGAAGATCGGCCTCACCCTCCTGCTCGTGGCCTTCGTCTACGCGGCGCTGCCCGGCATCGTCGCCGCTCTCGCCGACGATGCGGCGCGCCTGCTCATGGGGGTGAGCGGATGAGCGACACCGACACCGGGGAACGGACGGAGAAGACCACCGACCGCCGCCTGCGCGAGGCGCGGCGCAAGGGGCAGATCGGACGCAGCCAGGACTTCACGGCGTGGGTGTGCATCGCGACGGCCGCCGTGATGGCGATCCCCACGATCGCCGCCTCCTCGCAGGCGCTCACCGAGCTCTCGCTCGGCGTCTCGCAGGTCGCCGCGCACCCCACCGACGGAGCTGCGGTGGAGGCGCTGGCGGCGGCGTTCGGCTCGATGGGCGCGATCCTGCTGCCGATGATGCTCGTGGTGCTGCTCGCAACCGCGGTGACCGCCGCCGCGCAGGGCGGGGTGCACCTGCGCGGCATCACGCTGCGCGCCGAGCAGTTCAACGTCGTCGCCGGCCTGAAGCGGGTGCTCGGGCGTCAGGCCCTGTGGGAGGGCGCCAAGGCGCTGCTGAAGACCGCCGCGATCGGTCTGGCCCTGTGGATCGTCGTGGCCGGCCTCGTGCCGGTGCTCATGGCCAGCGGGCGGCACAACATCGCCTGGCTGCTCGAGCAGGCGGCCGGCGGTGCGATCGCGCTGCTCCAGGTGGCGGTCGTCGTCGGCATCCTCCTCGCCGCCCTCGACGTCTTCGTCGTGCTGCGCCGCAACCGCAAGCACACGCACATGACGAAGAAGGAGGCGCGGGACGAGCACAAGAAGACCGAGGGCGACCCGCTCATCCGCTCGCAGCGCCGCTCGCGGCAGATCGCCCTGAGCCGCAACCGCATGATCGCCGCCGTGGGCGACAGCGACGTCGTGCTGGTCAACCCCACGCACGTCGCGGTCGCGCTGCGATACGAACCCGGACGATCGGCACCGCGCGTGGTGGCGAAGGGCGCCGGCGTCGTCGCGCAGAAGATCCGCGAGAAGGCCGAGCAGAGCGGGGTGCCGCTCGTGCGCGACGTGCCCTTGGCGCGCGCCCTGCATGCGGCCTGCGAGATCGGGCGGGAGATCCCCGAGGAGCTCTACACCGCCGTCGCCCAGGTGCTCGCCTTCATCGAGCACCTGAAGCGCCGCGGATCGGCGCGCGGCACGCACACCATGCCGTTCGCGAGCACGAGGGAGCGCGGGCTGTGAGCCGCGCGACACGACGAGGAAGGGAAGACGCATGATCACGCAGCTGCTCTCGAAGGCGGGAGTGCCCGTGGGCGTGGTGGGCATCATCCTGCTGCTCATCGTGCCGATCCCCACCGGCCTTCTCGACGTGCTCATCGTGCTGAACATCTCGTTCGCGCTGCTCATCCTGCTCACGGCCATGTTCGTCAAGAAGCCGCTGGACTTCTCGGTGTTCCCGAGCCTCCTGCTCGTCGCGACCCTGTTCCGTCTGGGATTGAACGTCGCCTCCACGCGGCTCGTGCTCAGCGAGGCGCACGCGGGTCAGGTCATCCAGGCGTTCGGCCAGATCACGATCAGCGGTTCGCTCGTCATCGGCGCGGTGATCTTCCTGATCCTCACCGTCATCCAGTTCGTCGTCGTCACCAAGGGCGCCGAGCGCGTCGCCGAGGTGGGGGCCCGCTTCACCCTCGACGCGATGCCGGGCAAGCAGATGGCGATCGACGCCGACCTCAACGCCGGCCTGATCACCGAGAACGAAGCGCGGGAGCGGCGCGCGGCCGTGGCCGCCGAGGCCGACTTCTACGGCGCCATGGACGGCGCATCCAAGTTCGTCAAGGGCGACGCGATCGCGGGCATCGTCATCGTGGTCATCAACTTCGTCGGCGGCATCATCATCGGCATGGTGCAGCACGGGATGGAGGTCGGAGACGCGCTCCAGACCTACAGCATCCTCACCATCGGCGACGGTCTCGTCACGCAGATCCCCGCCCTGCTCATGGCCGTCTCGACCGGCATGATCGTGACCAGGGAGAACGTCGAGTCCGAGATGGGGCAGGCGGCCGGGCGCCAGCTGCTCCAGTCGCGCAACGCGCTGGTGATCACGGGTCTCGCGGCCATCGCCATGGGTTTCATCCCGGGGATGCCGTTGCTGATCTTCGCCGCGATCGGAGCCCTGCTGCTCTTCGCGGCCTCGCGGGTGAAGGCGAACGAAGACAGCGCGGCCGCGCGCGAGATCGAGGCGGAGCAGCAGTCCGCCGCGGATGCCGCCGCCGAGAGTCCGGACGATCTGATGGAGCGGATGCGCGTGCACGCGTTGGAGATCTCGCTCTCGCCCGACATCGTCGACCTCGCCGCGGGAGGAGCGGGCGACCTGCTCGGGAGGGTCAAGTCGCTGCGGCGCAAGCTCGCCGGGGAGATCGGGATGCTCATGCCCCCGGTGCGCACCCGCGACAACATCGACCTGCCCGCGCAGACGTACGCGATCCTCATCGCCGGAGTCGAGGTCGGCCGCGGCGAGGTGCCGCGAGGCCACGTGCTCGCGATCGGCGGGGGACTCGACCAGCTCCCGGGCACCGCCGTCGTCGACCCGGTGTTCGGCCTGGAGGGCAAGTGGGTGCCGACGGAGATGTCGCACGCCGCCGACATGGCCGGCGCCACGGTCATCGACCGGTCGAGCGTCATCATCACCCACCTGTCGGATGTCGTGCAGGCCAACGCGGATCGGCTGCTCTCGCTCGAGGACGTGCGGCTGCTGACCGATCACCTGCGCCAGTGGAGTCCCACGACGGTCGAGGAGCTCACGCCCGCGGTGCTCCCGCTCGCCGCGATCCAGCGCGTGCTCGCCGGGCTCCTCGCGGAACGCGTGCCGATCAACGACCTCACCCGCATCTTCGAGGCGCTCGCCCTGCGGGGCAAGGTGTCGTCCGACCTGCCGGGGCTGATCGACGCCGCCCGTTCGGCGCTCGGCCCCGCCATCGCGGCGCGCTTCGCGGAGGACGGTCGACTGCGCGTGGTGATGTTCGATCCGGTGCTCGAACAGCAGATGCTGGAGGGGATGCGGATCGTCGATGGGAATCCGCAGATCGTCCTCACTCCGGAGGCCACGATGCAGATCATCGACACGGTGCGGCGCACCATGACCGGCCTCGACCCGGCGGGCCCCGAACCGGTGCTCGTGTGCGCGCCCTCGCTGCGTCAGGCCGTGCGGCGGTTGGTGGCTCCGCAGGTGCGCGGGATCGTGGTGCTGTCCTACGACGAGGCGGCGGCCGGAGGGCTCGCCACCGATGTCGTCGGGGTCGTGCGTCTCTCCCCGTCTGCGCTGCCGAGCACTGCCGGGTGACGCCGCGCTTCTGCTCATTTACGAGCGGATGCAGTACCGTGGTCACGGTTGCGCACGAGCGCGCCGGCCAGGGAAGGCGGATGGATTGCTGGTACTGACGAGACGCGCCGATGAGAGCATCGTGATCGGCGACGACATCACCGTCACCGTCCTGGCGGTGACACCCAGCGGAGTCCGGATCGGCATCGACGCCCCTCGGGACATGCGCATCCATCGCGCCGAGATCGTCGTCGCGGTCGGCGATGCGAACAAGGATGCCGTCACCTCGGCCGCCGACGGTGCCGCGGAGGACGCGCTGCGTCGCGCCCTCGGGACGCCATCGCAGAACGTCTGACACCTGTCAATGGGGAGTTCTCCCCATGCGGTCCGAGTTACTCCGCCTCCGCCTGTCGCGATAGTTGCCGGTGACGACGGGAGATCCGTCCTCCCGACCCGATCCGACGAGGTGATTCACGTGGCCGCCCACGACCTGAGCATGCAGCTGATGAGAGAGCGCGAGCTCCTCGAACTCCTGCTCTTCAAGCTGGACGTGCAGCAGACCCTGCTGGCCACGGGCCGCAACCGGTGGATCCGTCACGCCGTGACCGAGATCGAGCGGGTCCTCGCGGCGATGCCGACCGTCGCCCTGTCGCGCGACACCCTCGTCGTGGCCGTCGCCGACGAGTGGGGAGTGCCCGAGGCTTCGACGCTCAGCGAGCTCATCGACGCCGCGCCGACCGACGCCTGGCGCGAGGTCTTCTCCGAGCACCTGCGCACGATGACGGCCCTGGCCGAGGAGATCGAGCAGATGAAGCAGATCAACGAGCAGCGCCTGCGCACGGCGATCCGGGTCACGCAGGAGACCATCGCCGGTCTCGGCACGCCGACGGGCGAGTACGGCGCCTCGGGTGACGTCGTGCACGACGCCGACGCGCGGCTCCTGGACACGAGGGCCTGAGATCGCCATGTCATCGTTCGCCGGCCTCCGCCTCGCCGAATCCGCGCTCTCCGCCGCCCGCGCGGGGATGACCGTGACGGGGCAGAACATCGCCAACCAGACCACTCCGGGGTACACCAGGCAGCGCGTCGAGCAGTCCCCGGCCGCGGCTCCCGGACTCGCCGGCCTCTGGCGAGGAGGCTTCGCCGTGGGCGGGGGAGTCGACGTCACCGGCATCGCGCGCCTCGGCGACGAGATCCTCGACGCCCGCGTGCGCGACGCCCTCGCCACGTCCGGCTTCTGGACGGCGCGAGCCTCCGCCGCCGCGCAGGCGGAGAGCGCCATGGCAGAGCCGACGAAGCAGGGCCTCGCCGCCAACCTGAATCGGTTCTGGGCGGGATGGTCGGACCTGGCGAACACGCCGGAGCCCGCCGCCGCGCAGGTCGTGCTCACGAACGCGCAGGTGCTCGTCGGGCAGATCGCCGCGGGGTACGACGCGGTCGCGACCCAGTGGTCCGGCCTGCGGGGAGCCGTCGACCGGCAGGTCGCCGACGTCAACGCCGTGGCCGGTCAGGTCGCGACGCTGAACGGGCAGATCCGCGAGGCGCTCCAGTCGGGGCGCAGCGCCAATGAACTGATCGATCAGCGCAACGTGCTCGCGCAGCAGCTCTCCTCCGCCGTGGGGGCGACGGGAGTGCAGGAGGCCGACGGCACTCTGACGCTGCGGGTCGACGGCAACGCGCTCGTGGCCGGCGACGCCAGTCGGGCGCTCGTCGCGCACGGACCGACCGACATCGCCGACGCCGGACGCGTGACGATCACCTGGTCGGATCGCCCCGACGTGCCCGTCGCGGTGACGGGCGGGGCGATCGGCGGCAC